>JAAYAK010000027.1 GCA_012719415.1 Syntrophorhabdus sp. | reverse complement strand
GGCTTGAGCCGCTTGAACGTCAAAAGAACAGGGTCTGGTGGAATTTCTCTGTCGCGCCCTTCCACTGGAAGGGCTGGTTGATCTCAGCTGCAATGGAGAGAAAAGGGAGACGTATGTGACTGCCCGGGAGGGAAAAAGAAGTGCGGGATTGTTGATGTATCGCCGGCTCGGGGGTGCGGTCGAGGTTTTGCTCATCCATCCCGGGGGGCCTTTCTGGTCCGGGAAGGATGACGGGGCCTGGAGCATCCCGAAAGGGTTGATCGATCCCGGAGAGGACGAACTCCTGGCGGCGATACGGGAATTCGAGGAGGAGACGGGATTCCCCGGGGAAGGCGAGTTTTTCGCCCTGCCGCCGGTCAAGCAGCCAAGCGGGAAGGTGATAGCCGCCTGGGCCTTCGAGGGCGACTGCGACACCACGAAGATGAAAAGCAACCTCTTCTCCATGGAATGGCCGCCGCGTTCCGGCAAGATGGCCGAATTCCCCGAAGCCGACAGGGCCGCCTGGTTCGACCTCCCATCGGCAAAGACAAAGATCATCAAGGGCCAGAGAGCCTTCATCGAAGAACTGGAACGCCTCCTCTCGGTATCCGGGGGGTGAGGTGGGAGCGGGGGAAAGGCTGAAGAACCTTATCTCTCGCCCGCTTCGCTCGAGTTCGCAGAGGTCGCAAAGAGAGACGGAAAAGAGAGAAAAGAATATCCTTATCCTTAAAGAACCTGTCCCCCCTCATCCCCCCTGCAGTCATAGGTCCTATGGGTCTATATATCCTATAGGTCCTATACTCTCTCCTCCAACCCCTATACTACCTCACGCCCCCCACACCTTCTTGTCCCCTCTTCCCCTTGAGTTCCATCTGAAGACAAAACTCTCTTTTTTGCCTCCCGTCGGAGACGGGATGCAAAGACGGCCGGATCCTGGTAGGCTCCGAGATCCGGCCGAATCTTTTCTCTGTGTGCTCTTCTCATTAACCCAGCACCCTCGAGCGAAGCGGGCGTGAGATAAAGTCTTTCGCTTTTACCCCAGGAACTCTTTCAGCAGGGCGTCGATCTGGTCCTGGGAGAGGTTTTCGCTGTCCGAAAGAGAGCTCGCGGGTGCGGCTTCCTGGGGTTCCGGTGTGGTGTTGACGTGGAGTGCCTCGAGGTCGGCCATGAGCTTGTTGAGGTCGGTCTCCTCATTCTGTGCCTCCGCGGTGTCGGCCTGAGGGGCGGGTTGTTCTGTCCCGGCGGGGTCGAGGTTGACAAAGAGCGCGTCGAGATCGGATTGCGAAAGTTCGGCCATAGGTCCTCTGATGCCCCGGCGGGCTATGATGTATTATCGGCAGGACGGGAGAAATATACAGGAGAAATCGGGAAGAATGAACCCGGGTGATTGCATTTCAGGTCTTTTGGAGGTATTATACAGCGGAGTGAACAAGAGAATGAAACGTTTCTTCCTCGCGGCGGTCCTCTCCCTTTTCCTCTTTCCTCTTTGTGGCATGGCACAGGACTGCCTCGACTGTCATGAGAAATACCAGAAAGCAGACCATGGGAAGGTCAAATGCGTTGCCTGTCACAGTGATGCGAAGGACCTGCCTCATCCGGAGAAGCTCAAGAGACCGGAATGCGCGTCCTGTCACGGGGA
Organism: Syntrophorhabdus sp.; assembly: GCA_012719415.1. NCBI lineage: Bacteria > Pseudomonadati > Thermodesulfobacteriota > Syntrophorhabdia > Syntrophorhabdales > Syntrophorhabdaceae > Syntrophorhabdus > Syntrophorhabdus sp. Next base: position 18,277 of record JAAYAK010000027.1, on the reverse strand, counting down.
TGCCGTCAAGCAGCATGAGGCGAGCGTTCATTCCGGCAAAGGTCTGAAATGCAAGTCCTGCCACAACGTCCATGCTCCCCGGCAGGAAACGAAGACATGCGCTTCCTGCCACGCGTCCGTGGCCCACAAGAAGCTCCCCTCGGCGCGAAAACACCTCGCCGAGATGAACTGTGTCGGGTGTCACGCAAAGAACGCTCGGGGGCAGATAAACGTCAGGGTGGAGTTGAGGCAATCCATCACCCGGGACGTTCTTGACAAGGACGGGAACCGGTTCGTCGATGAGAAGGAGTGGAAGGATTTTCTCGTCCATTCCCAGTCGGTGGTAGGGGACGGCTACAGGATAAGAAGGTTCTATTCCGCGACGGGCAGCTCCCATGCCGTCGGCCCGACGGCCATATCCTGCAACGGCTGTCATGTAGAGAACAAGGTGTTCCACAAAGCCACCCTGGAGATCAACGCCCGGGGGCAGAAGATCGGCATGGCCCTTGATCCCCACAGTGTTATCCCCCGTCTGCCCATCGTCGATCTGTATCGCCTCACGGCGCATGGGAAAGGCGGAGTGGCGTGTGCCGACTGCCACGTGTCGCAGGAGCGGATAGACGACCATGTCTGCGCGAAATGCCACGACAAGGTCTACAATGTCTACAAGGGGACGAAGCACGCAAAGGGAGGGGCGGCGAAGTGCACCGATTGTCACGATCCCCACAAGGTGAAGGCGTACCGGGAACTGGGTGCGGCGGAGCGGGTGGCTGTGTGCGTGCGCTGCCACGGGGATTACAGGAAGCATCACCGGTGGCTGCCCCACGCGGAACTCCACTTCATGTACCTCGAGTGTTCCACCTGTCACAGCCCGCGCTCGAAAAAGAGCATGGTCTTCAACGTCAACGTCCATGAAAAGGACGGAAGGAGACGTCTTACCCGTGATGATATCACGGCGGCCTTTGGCGGAACGAAACAGACCAAGGACCTTATCGACGCGAACGGCGATGACCGGATAGTCCCCTCGGAGGTCGTTCCTTTCTTCGAAGACCTGGGAAGGACAACAAAAGGTGTGGTGGGGGTCGAAGGATCGATCGTAGTCACCGATATCCACCATGACTACTCGCAGGTGCAGAAGAGGGACAAGGTTTGCACGACATGTCACTCCAATGACGCGCCTTTCTATCAATCCATGTACCTCGTGCTGCCGGAGACGGAGGGTCTCTTCTACATGCCGGTGAAAGGGACGGTCCTCGCGGCCATGCCGTCTTCGATCGCCCTCAATTTCTTCCTCCTCGGCGAGACGAAGGCACGGTGGAGCGATATAAGGGCGCTTGTCGGGGCGCGGGGTGAGGCGCGCGACGAGATCGTGAAGGAACTGGGGTTCAAGTGGATCGATATCGTCGGGGTTTTCCTCTCCATCGCGGTGCTCATTTTTGTTTGCCTCCATATTGTTCTCAGGATGGTGTTCAGACGATGACAAACAACACTGTTCCTCTTCATCCTCTCCTTATCCGCATCTGGCACTGGGCAAACGCCCTTCTCATCTTTATCCTGGTCGTCACGGGGGCTCAGCTGCGGTTCACAGGCCTCGTCATCATACCGGACTACGGGTTGGTGGTGGCCCTGCACAAGTATGCCGGCTACGCCCTGACGGTGTTCTTTCTCTTCTGGATCCTGGCATACGTCATCGCGGGGGGGTTTACGACCCACTACGTCATCGCCCTCAAAGACATACGGTCCATTCCCGGTCAACTGGCCTATTACATCCACGGTCTTTTTCAGGGCAGCGCGAATCCTTTCGTACCCTCACCGGAGTCCAGGTTCAACGCCTTGCAGAAACTCGCCTACTCCTTCATCATGATCATCGCGATGCCGATCATCATCGTGACGGGGATAGTGTTCGGCAACATCATGGATTTTTACGGCATTATCCGCGCCACGGGCGGTATCCGCGTCCTCGATGCCATCCACGTGGTCGTGGGATACATCTTCCTCATCTATCTCATTGTCCACCTCTACATGGCAACCCTGGGCAAGACCCCCTTTTCCCATACAAAGGCGATGTTCACGGGTCACGAGGAAGAATAAGGACCTGAGACGGTCTTCCCCGTCTTCCCTGTCTTTCCGGCGTCAAAGATGGTATGATGTTCGCCTATGGGACTTGCGGGTATCGATGGATCCGGGGTCAAGCTTATCATGGTTGGCGGTAAGGGCGGTGTGGGCAAGACGACGTGCGCGTCGGCGATCGCCCTGAAGATGGCCCGGGACGGGCGGAAGGTGCTCATCATTACGAGCGATCCGGCGCCCTCTCTTTCGGACATCTTCGAAAAAGAGATAGGCGACAGGGAGACCCGTATAGATGACGCCCTCGAGCTTTACGGGCTGGAGGTTTCCTCCGACATCGTCCTTGCACGGTGGAAGGAACGTTTCGGTCCGGAGATCTACGAGGTCGTGTCTTCCTTTGCCAGCGTCGATTACGATTTCGTCGAGTACATAGGCACCGCTCCCGGGATCGAAGAGGAGTACATGCTGAGCTTCATCATGGAACTCGTGGAAGGCGGCAGCTACGATGTCGTCGTGTGGGATACGGCCCCCGCCGGGCACACCCTGAGGCTCCTCAGACTGCCCCAGCTTTTCCTGTCCCACATGGAGGCGGCGACGAAGTTCTACATGAACATGTATGGTTACTTCGAGAAGGTGAAGGATACGATGCGCCTCAAGGAATCGAAGAAGACGCTGCTGCAGATAATTGCAGGCTGGGAGGCCCTTTCCGAGCGTATCGTCGAGTTTATCAGGGACGGGGCGTGCGTGAAGTACCTCATCGTCACCATCCCCGAGGCCCTTGGCGTGAAGATGACGAACCGGGTCATCGGCGAGCTCGAGGACAACCGGCTCGCCGTCGAGAACATCGTCATCAACAACGTGGTGCAGGAGGCCGACTGCGAGTTCCATCGCCTCCGCAAGGCCATGCAGGAACACTATATCGAAGAACTGAGACAGACATACAAGGGCAAGACCCTGACCCTCTTGTATCTTGCGGCCCACGAGATAAAAGGTATGGAAAGGATAGCCGACGTGACGAGGTCGCTCTTCGGATAGGACCCATGGCGACGCTGCGCATAACGGGAGGAAGGCTCAAGGGCGTGTCGATCCGTGTCCTGCCGGGTGACGTGGCCCGGTATACCTCTTCCAAGGTGAGGCAGGCTCTTTTCAACATGATCGGAAGCGTGGACGGCCTGTCCGTCCTCGATCTTTTCGCCGGTTCCGGTTCCTTCTCCATAGAGGCCCTGAGCCGGGGCGCGGCCTCGGCGACACTCGTGGAGGCGAACGGGAAGATGGCGGACCTCATCGGGAAGAACCTTGCCGGAACGGGATTAAATAAGTATTGCCAAGTGTTACATATGGATGTAAGATATGCAGTCCCTTTGCTCTATGGCAGGAAGTGCATGTACGATGTGATCTTCATGGATCCTCCTTACGAAATGGGATATGTGACACGCACAATGACACTTCTTGATAAACATCCACTCGGGAATTCCAATACAATTACCATAGCCGAGTACTCGAGGCGGGAAGGCGACTGCCTGTCCCTTTTTGGGGGATCTGAAGAAGCAAGAACAAGGAAATACGGCGACACGATGATCTCGCTGTTCAGAGGCCCCACAACCCCGTTGTTCAAGGAGAGACCATGAAAGAGACGCTCGCAGTGTACCCCGGTTCATTCGATCCCGTGACCTTCGGCCATCTCGACATCCTCACGAGGGGGCTCGAGCTTTTCGACACGGTCATCATCGCCATCGCATACAATATCGAAAAGCAGGGACTTTTCACATTTGAGGAGCGCAAGGACCTCATCCAGCAGTCCATAAACGGGAACAAGAATGTGATCATCGACAGTTTCGATGGCCTGCTCATCGATTATGTGAAAAAAGTGAACGCCCGTTTCGTCATCAGGGGCCTGCGCGCCATGAGCGACTTTGAGTACGAGTTTCAGATGGCCTCCATCAACAGGACCCTCAATCCCGACATGGATACCCTCTTCATGATGACCAGCAAGGATTATTTCTTCATCAGTTCGAGAACGATCAAGGAAGTCGCCGCGTTCCACGGTTCCGTCTCCAGCTTCGTCCCCGCTCCCGTCGAAAGCCGACTCAAGGAGATCTTTGGAAAGCGATGAAGAGACTGTGCTTCGTCATTGCGCTTATCTGCGCAGTCGTTCTTTTCGCATCACTCTCCCACGCAAAAGATGTGTACACGGTCCGCATACAGGGTGCGATCAACCCGCCTGTGGCGGGGTTCCTCGGAGAATGCATTGAAAAGGCCGGCAAGGCGGATGCCGAGGCCCTTGTCGTTCTCCTCGATACACCGGGGGGACTCGATTCGTCCATGCGGGACATAGTGAAGGGGATAATGGACGCACCCCTTCCCGTCGTCGTCTATGTCGCCCCGCCGGGGGCGAGGGCGGCCTCCGCGGGCGCCATCATCCTTCTGGCATCCCATGTGGCGGCGATGGCCCCCGGGACCAACGCGGGCGCCGCTCACCCTGTCAGCATCGGCAAGGAAAAGACCGACGAAGTGATGATGAAAAAGGTGGTCAGCGACGCGGAAGCCTATTCGAAGAGCATTGCCGCCAGGCGGGGAAGAAACGTTGATTTCGCTGCGAAGGCGGTCACGGAAAGCATCTCGATAACGGCGAGGGATGCCCTGGCGCAAAAGGTCATCGATGTCGTGGCCGATTCCACAGACGACCTCCTGGTACAGATGGACGGCAGGACCGTGGAGACAAGGAAAGGAAAGGTCGTACTGCGCACGAAGGGTGCGAAGAAGACAGAGATCGCAATGCCCTTCAAGTTCCGCTTCCTCGCCTACGTGAGCGATCCCAACGTGGCGTACATACTCATGATGATCGGGATATACGGTATCCTTTTCGAGTTCTACAGCCCGGGCACGATATTCCCCGGTGTCATCGGGGGTATCTCTCTCATCCTCGCTCTCTACGCCTTCCAGGCGATACCCATCAGCTTTGCCGGGCTTGCATTGATCCTCCTGGGTATCGTATTCTTTATCCTGGAGGTCAAGATAGTCAGCCACGGGCTTCTGGGTATCGCAGGCATTGTGTCCGTCGTCATCGGTTCGGTCATGCTCGTCGACCTTCCGGGCAGCCCGCTTGCCATATCCTTCACGACCATCCTCATCGTCGCTGTCATATCGGCGATATTTGTTTTCGGCATCCTCTCTTTTGCCGTAAAGGCCCAGTTGTCCAGGGTGAAGACCGGCTCCGAGGGGCTTCTCGGGGAGACGGGGACAGCGCGGACGAACATAACGGCAGGCGGCAAGGGAAAGGTCATGGTCCACGGTGAGCTCTGGAATGCCCACAGTGACGAGGCGATCGATGAAGGCGAGGAGATCGTGGTCACCGCGATGGAAGGGCTTGTCATCAAGGTAAGAAAAAAGGGAGGGTAAGAGCATGTTTTCCATTCCGATCCTGTTTATCGTCGTTATCGTCGTGTTCTTTCTTTTTAGCGCCATCAAGATATTGAACGAATACGAGAGGGGTGTGATCTTCAGGCTGGGTCGGGTGCTCGGCACGCCGAAGGGGCCGGGTCTCATCATCCTTATTCCGATCATTGACCGCATGGTGAAGGTGAGCCTGCGGACCGTTGTCCTTGACGTACCTCCACAGGATGTCATAACCCGTGACAACGTTTCCATCAAGGTCAACGCCGTCGTCTACTTCCGTGTTGTCGATCCCCTGAAGGCCATCATCGACGTGGAGAACTACCTCTACGCGACGAGCCAGCTTTCCCAGACTACCTTAAGAAGCGTTCTCGGTCAGGCCGAACTCGACGACCTGCTTTCACACAGGGAGCAATTGAACGACAGGCTTCAGGATATTCTCGATACCCATACGGAACCTTGGGGCATAAAAGTCTCCAACGTCGAGGTGAAGAATGTAGATCTGCCTCAGGAAATGCAGCGGGCCATTGCGCGCCAGGCGGAGGCGGAGAGGGAGAGAAGGGCGAAGGTTATCAGCGCCGAAGGTGAATTTCAGGCGGCCACAAAGCTTTCCGAGGCATCGGAGATCCTGTCCCAGAACCCGATGTCTTTGCAGTTGAGGTATCTGCAGACATTGATAGAGATATCAACGGAGAAGAACTCGACCATAATCTTTCCGTTGCCCATAGACCTCATAAAAATGTTTATGGACAAATTGAGCAAGTAGAGTAAGGAACTTGGAGGATATGAAAAAACTATTGGTATTGTTTATCGCCCTATCGTTGTGCCTCGTCAGTTATACGGCAGAGGCCGCGGCCCGGGGGGCCGCCGGGAAGAAAGCGCCGCCGGCGCGGCAGAGCAAGGAGGCCGAGCCTCCCTGCAGGTCCTTTGTCGTTGTCGAGGCCCAGGGCGGCAAGATGATAGACGGGAGCAACATGGACGAAAGGCGGGCTCCCGCGAGCATAACGAAGCTCATGGTGGCCTACGTGGTCATGGGAAGGCTCGCGACGGGCGGCATCAAGCTCACGGACAAGGTGACCGTATCGAAAGAGGCGTCGAAGATCGGCGGAAGCCAGGTCTATCTCAAGGAGGGCGAGGTCTTCACCCTGGAGGACCTCATGAAGGCAATGATGGTCGCTTCGGGCAATGACGCGGCCTATGCCATAAGCGAGTATGTAGCCGGCAGCAAGGATGAGATGGTGAATCTCATGAACGCGCAGGCGAAGACGCTGGGGCTCGCCAATACCGAGTTCCACACGGTTCACGGCCTGCCGCCGGCACAGGGAGAGAAAGAGGACCTGACCTCGTGCAGCGACCTTGCGGTCCTGGCCCGGGAGCTCCTGAAGAACCCCAAGATCCTGGAGTGGACATCCATCCAGAATGACACCTTCAGGGATGGCAAGTTCGTCCTCACAAACACGAATAAGCTCTTGGGGAAATTCGCCGGAGCCGACGGTCTCAAAACGGGCTACTATTCCCAGACGGGATTCAACATCGTGGCCACCGCAAAACGGGGGGACATGAGGTTCATTGCGGTCGTCATGGGAAGTCCCTCGGGAAAGGTGCGCGACAGCTTCGCCATGGAAAAGTTGCAAAAGGCCTTTGCCCGGTATAAAATGATGAACGTTGTGAAAAAAGGGGAAGTGATCGATCAGGACGTTTTTCTCGTCGACGGTAAATACAGAAAAATGAAAGGAGTGACCGAGAAGAGTTTCCTTTACCCGATGGAAGTCGACAAAAAGGGTGCCATCACGCGGGAGATCCTCCTGCCCGAGCGGATAAAGGGGGAAATAAAGGAAGGGCAGAGGCTTGGAGAACTGGTGCTCAAACTGAACGGGCAGGTGATCGGCAAGGTGAACATCGTTTCTCCCGTCTATGTGCCCAAGGCGAATCTCTTCACGAGGTTCATAAGGAGACTGGGTCTCAACATTTAAGATCATGGATACCCAATTCAGCATGTTGCGGAACAAGGAGATCATCGTCGGGATAACCGGCGGCATCGCGGCATACAAGACGGCGGAACTCATCAGGCTCCTCACGAGGCGCGGCGCCAACGTGCACGTTGTCATGACGAAGAATGCCATGCAGTTCGTGACGCCGCTGACCTTCCAGACGCTGTCCGGGAACCCCGTCATCCACGAGATGTTCGAACTCTTCAGGGGTTCCAAGATAGGGCATATCGCTCTTTCCGACATAGCCGATCTTCTCGTGATATCACCGGCGACGGCAAATATCATCGGCAAGATAGCCAATGGAATAGCGGACGATTTTCTTACCACCATGGTCATGGCGACAACAGTGCCCGTCTTTTTCGTGCCCTCGATGAACACCAAGATGTGGTCGAGCAAGATGGTCCAGGCGAACCTCATGAAGCTGAAAGAGGCCGGGTACGAGCTCATGGAACCGGCGAGCGGCGACCTCGCCTGCGGGACCGAAGGCAAGGGGCGCCTTCCGGCGATAGAGGAGATCGTTGAAAGAATAGAGGATATCTTCACCGAGAAGGACCTGCGCTCCGAGCGGATACTGGTGACAGCGGGACCGACGACGGAATACATCGACCCCGTTCGCTGTATAACCAACAGGTCGTCGGGGAAGATGGGCTACGCTATCGCGAAGATGGCCCGCAGGCGCGGAGCCGAGGTGGTCCTCATCACCGGCGAAACGCCCATCCCGGCGCCCCGCGAGGACATCACGATAGAGCGCGTCGTTACGGCTTGCGAGATGAGGGACGCCGTCATGGAGCACCACAGGGACTGCACGGTCGTCATCAAGGCCGCCGCGGTCGCCGACTTCAGGTGCCGGAACGAGAATTGCCAGAAGATCAAGAAGAAGGGCGATACGAACCTGATGACGATCGAACTCGAGAAGAACCCCGATATCATAGCCGAGGTCTGCAGGGTGAAAGGCGACAGAATAGTCGTGGGGTTCGCCGCGGAGACGGAGAATATCATCGAGCATGCCATCGACAAGCTCAGGAGGAAGGACCTGGATCTTATCGTTGCCAACAACGTTGCCCAGCAGGGGATCGGTTTTGGTTCCGAGGAGAATGAGGTGACGATCATTGACCGTTCCGGGGCCACCAAACAGGTGCCGCGGCTGAGCAAGGATGAGATCGCACACATCATCCTCGATTCGGTGAAGAAGCTCATCAAGAAACGCCGCAGGTCCGCGGAGGGTCATTCCTGAGAGGGACGCGTCCTGCGCTGGTCCCTGGTACCATCTATGACGACAGAACCTGCGAAACCATTGTCCGGGAAGAAAGGGAGGATGAAGAGCCTGTACGGGCCGCTCTCGGTCCTCGGCCTCATGGCCTTCTGCCTTCTTGTGCCCGGAGCCGCCCTCGGACAGAGGCAGCTTCAGGTCCAGCAGGACGACAGGGTGGCCGATGTTGTCGAGATGTCGAGCAAGGCGATCGTCAATATCAAGACCGAGGAACTCCTCAAGACAGAGTCGGAAGAGAAGAAATCATCACCATCCCTTTTCAGGAGATATTTTTCCGGCGAGGACGAAGTGGAAGAACTCGTGGAGAATATCGGTTCCGGCGTGGTCCTTGATCCCAAGGGGATTGTGGTCACCAACGAGCATCTCATAGCCCGTGCGATAAACATCAGGGTCAAGTTCATGAACGGAAAGGAATACGAGGCTTACGTGCTCGGCAGTGATCCGGAATACGATATCGCTCTTCTGAAAATAGTGTCCGATAAGACGGATTTTCCCCATCTCACGATCAGGGAAAGGAAGATCCGCGTTGGTGAGAGGGCCATAGTCATCGGGAACCCCTACGGCCTTTCCAGCTCCGTTTCCCTGGGGGTCGTAAGCGCCCTCGGGCGTAACCTGCGGATAGACAACAAGGTCTACGCCAACCTCATCCAGACGGATGCCGCGATCAACCCCGGTAACAGCGGCGGCGCCCTTCTCGGTGTCGACGGTGTCCCCATCGGCATCGTTACGGCCATTTACGGCGAGGGTAAAGGGATAGGGTTTGCCATCCCCATGGATGATGTGATGACCATCCTTTCGGAATTCACCGAGAGCAAGCTGACGCGGCCCATTCTCGGTCTTTTCATCGGGAGACAGAAAGAGGACAAGAAGAACTACCTTCTTGTCGAGCGTGTCATACCGGGGAGTCCCGCAGCGAAATACGGGTTCAATGTGGGGGACAGGATCACGGAGATCAACAGGAGGGTGATCCGGGAATCCCTGAAGATCCAGGTCGCCATCCGTTCCGTGAAGTCGCGGGACACCTTCCCGGTCCGGCTCACCCGCGGCGGCAAGAGATATACGGTCACCATCGACACGGCCGACGTGGAGGAATACTCGCCGCAACCCGTCGACCAGATCCTCTGCGGTATGAAGGTCTCCGACATATCGGGGTACCCCAGGTTGAAATACCGTCTCCGTGACAGGGACGGCGCGGTGGTGGTGAAGGTCTTCCCCGGGAGCATCGCCATGAGGTCGGGTTTGAAGAAGGGCGATGTGATCGTCAGGATCAACAACAATCCGGTGAAGAACCGTAAGGATTTCGACACCTTCATGGTAGAAGGACTCAAGAGGAACTACATCCTTTACCAGGTGAAAAGGGACGACAGTCTCTTCTTCGCCCCGGTAAAGCTTGATACTCTCCTATAGGGGGCTTACATGGCGGAATTGGATGATATCAAGAAAAAGGTGCAGGACGAGGTGGGTACCTGCGAGGCAGCGGAAGAGCATCTTTTTCCCGAACTGAACTTTTCCACGTTCATACTCTCGCTCTCGACATCGGCAATGGTTTGTCTCGGAGAACTGCCGGACCCGATCAGCAACGAAAAGAATACAAACCTCCCCCTGGCGAAGCAGACGATCACGATCATAGAGATCTTGAAGGAAAAGACCAGGGGCAACCTGAACCCCGACGAAGATCGCCTCATCGACGGCATCCTTTACGATCTCCACATACGATACGTAAAAGCGGCTTGTTAAGCAAACCGTTGGAGCCGTTGGAACCGTTGGAGCCGTTAGAACCGTTTAGCAGGTTGCCGATACACGTCCGTTTCCTTTTCAGTTCGCTCGTCATTCCGGCGAAGGCCGGAATCTAGGAAGAACGTTGGGTTAGGAGGAAACTGTCCATCCGGTTTGTGCGGCCTATCAACAGCCGTTCAAGCCGTCTTCATCAAAAAACGGTGTCTGTGTCGGAAGTAGTGTTCGTTGGTGCAAGCCTTCTCGATTCCAACGGTTCCAACTGTTCTAACGGTGCCAACGGTTCTAACCGTCTTTTACCCGTACACTCTCTTGAAAATGGTTTCGATGTGGCGGAAGTAATGTTCGGTGGTGCAGGTTTCTTCGATCTCTTTCGCTGACAGGTGTTTGGCGAGTTCGGTGTCTTTCTTCAATTCCGTGACGAAATCGAGGCCGCCCTCGTAGCAGCGCATGGCCACGCCCTGGGTGACCTTGTATGCCTCCTGCCTCGTGAGGCCTTTCCTGATGAGGGCGATGAGTATCGCCTCCGAGTGATAGAGACCGCGGGTGATGTTGAGGTTCTTCTGCATCTTCTCGGGGTAGACGAGGAGGTTCTTGAAGACGTTCTTCACCCTTTCAAGCATGTAGTCGAGAGCGATCGTGGCGTCGGGGGCCATGACACGCTCCGCCGATGAATGACTGATGTCCCTTTCGTGCCACAGGGGGATGTTCTCCATCGCCGTCACGGCAAAGCCGTGGAGGAGCCGCGCCATACCGCAGAGGTTCTCGGAAGCGATGGGGTTCCTCTTGTGGGGCATCGCGGAGGAGCCCGTCTGTCCCTTGCGGAAGAACTCCTCGGCCTCGCCCACCTCGGTCCGCTGGAGGTTGCGCACCTCCATGGACATCCGCTCGATGGTGGAGCCCGTGAGCGCTATGGCCGTGAAGAACTCCGCGTAGTAGTCACGGGGAATGATCTGCGACGATATGGGGCACACCTTGAGCCCCAGCTTGTCGCACACGTGCTCTTCGACGGAGGGCGGGACATGCGCGTAGGTGCCGACGGCGCCCGATATCTTCCCATGACGGATGCGTTCCTTCGCGGTCCTCATCCTTTCCAGGTTCCGTTTCATCTCGTCGTAGAAATGGGTTATTTTGAGACCGAAAGTGACCGGTTCGGCGTGGATGCCATGGGTCCTGCCGATGGCGGGCATGTCCTTGCAGGCGTATGCCTTCTCCTTGAGGACCTCCATGAGCGCGACCACGTCCTCGATGAGGATGTCCGCCGCCTCGTTGAGAAGGCAGGAGAACGACGTGTCCAGTATGTCCGACGAGGTGACTCCCATGTGGATATACTTGGAAGACGGCCCGACGTACTCCGCGACGTTCTCGATGAAGGCCACCACATCGTGGCGCGTCCGCTCTTCGATCTCGAGCACCCTGGCGACCTCGAAGTTGGCCTTCTCCCTGATGTTCTTCATGTCCTCTTCAGGGATGAGGCCGAGCTCCGTGTACGCCTCGCAGATGAGGACCTCTATGTTGAGCCACGTGCGGTACTTGTTCTCGTCCGTCCAGACCCGAGCCATCCGTTCCCGCGTATACCGTTCGATCATGCCCACTATATAACCCGACGGAAGGAATGATGTCAATTTGAAAACAAGGACATTATCTCTCGCCCGTTCGTCGCGTTCGCTCCTCTCTCAAGACCGCAGAGGACGCAAAGAGAGACGGAAAAGAGAGAAAAGACTGCCGCCGGATCTCGGAGCCTCCCAAAATCCGGCGGCCTTCTCGTCCCGCCGTCCCGGCGGGAGAGAAAAGAGTATCCTTGATTTTTAAACTACCTCTCCCCCTCATCCCCGCTGTAGTCATGAGTCCTATGGGTCCTAATATGTCCTCCATGCTCCAACCCCGATACTACCTCACCCGCCAGACCTTCCTGTCTCCCCTCCCGCATCAGTACCACCCGAAAAGAATCCTCTTTTTTCCCTCCCGCGAAGCGGGATGCAAAGTCGGCCGGATTTTGGAAGGCTCCGAAATCCGGCCGAATCTTTTCTCTGCGATCTCTGCGGGCTTGAGTGAGGAACGAACGGGCGAGAGGCCGCCTTTATTCTTTCGGGAAGAACATCTTCGCCAGGGCGCGGATCATGGGGTGGGAGCGTTTTGAGCGTATGGGTTTCCATTCGTCGTTTATGCCGGGGAGGATCGGCGGGGTGATGTCCGTTATGATGCAGGTGTCGCCGAGTTCACGGTCCTTTGAGTCATAATCGCCCGCGGGCAGGACGCGGCAGCGCATGTTTCGGATGTCTATCTCCGCGAGACAGAGGGAATACCGGTAGGACCTGTATCCCTTGAGGGGAAGGGAGCGAGCCTTGCGCTCCTCGAAGTACCGCCCCATATCATCCTTCTTCTTGAGGACGATGGACAGGAACACGCCGAAGCGAAGGGGCAGTGGACGGTAACAGTCCGGTGAGGCGTAGAGGCCGTTCTCGTCGGCTTCGGTGTCAATGATCTGGTCCAGGTCGCAAAAGACGCTGATGCTTTCGTCCTCAAAGAATGGTTTCCAGTTCCACATGGTCCTTTAGCTCTCCTTGCTTGCCCAGTCTGCCACGGTGACGGTCTGAAAGTGACCCACGTGGACGCAGCTCGTGATGTCGACAACGACGAGCGCCGTCGTGGAAGCGTTCAGGAATTCCTCCAGTTCGGGATGCTTCTTCAGGAATACTCCCGCGTATTCCAGCCATCCCCTGCCGCGGCGGACAGACCGTGCCGTGCCGATGATGGTGATGGCCTGTGTCTCAACGAAGCCCTTCCTCTGATCGGAGCGGTTGTCGATCAAAAGGGCCACATCCCTCGTACCCGTGAGGTTTTTGAACTTCCGGGTGCCCTTCGGTGTTGCGAAAATGACCTGCCTGAGGTCGGGTGTCAGGGCAAAGGAGATGAGGGACGTGTAGGGTTTCCCCCGGTCATCCGTTGCCAGGACCGCGAAGGACTCCTTCCTGTCGAAGGCCTTGAGCCGCCGTGTCACATCCGCGGCGCCTTTCCGTGTCGTGCTCGGTATGGATATCTTCCCCGCCATATCCTGCTCCCTCCCTTTTTAGCCCCGGGTGCCGGACTTGACCGTCTCTATGTAGCGTTTCACGTTGAATTTCGACGCGCACCCATTATAACTCATGTACCGGATTTTTCCAAAGACATTCCGTTCACCCCAGGGCCTGTCGTGCACCGCGCCGATGCTCCAGGCGATGCCCGTGTACCCGTTCGGGTCGCGACCGTCAAGTTCATACCGGTCGTTGAGATAGACCGCCGCCGACATTGCCTCTTCAGGGGAGGCCGTCCATTCCAGTATCTTCTTCGCCCAGTACATCCTCAGATAGCCATGCATCTTTCCCGCCCTTGCCATCTGTGCCTGGGCGGCGTTCCAGAGCTCGTCATGGGTATGCCCCATCTCGAGTTCCCGCAGGGAATAGAGATAAGGTCGTCTGTCGGTCCTGTGGTCGTCGAGGGTCTTCTTTGCCCATTCGGGAAAGGCGTCGAAGCTGTCGTAGTCGGGGGTGTAATGGCAGTAGTTGTCGGCAAGTTCCCTGCGAACGATGTGCTCCTCGAGGAATGCATCCTTCGCCCGGATAGAGGCGGGGCAGTCCCTGACCTCGAGCGCCACCCGCTGGGCCGATATCTGTCCGAAGTGAAGATAGGGTGAGAGGTTGGACTGGCAGTCCCTGACAGGGTCGTTCCTTTCGCTCTCGTATCGGTCGAGCCTCTCCTCGATGAAAGACCGCAGCACGATGCGTGCCTCGTCTTCCCCCGGCAGAACCCGATCGACCTCTTCCACCGAGCGGTCGGTCCTTACGGTCTCAAGCAGGGTTTCCGCATCAACAGTGCTTCCCGTGAGCCCCGAGTCCCAGGGGTGTCTTTGAAGAACGGGCATGTCGTCCAGAAAGACCGGCAGGAGCCGCCGTATCTTTTTCCTTATGGTGTGGGCGCCATATTCGCGCTTATCAGAGGCCGCACGGCAGGGAACGATGTTGTGGGCGTCGACCTCGTACACGGGGACCCTCGTCCTTGGAACCACTGCCTTTTTCCATTGCTTCTTGATACGAAGAGGATCGAAATCGACAACGAGAAAAGAAATGCCGTAGCGCTCGATGAATCCCGGCAGGGTGTCGGCCGGCTCTCCGGTCAGGAGAAAGAAAGGGATGGACAGCTCGCGGAGGCGGTTGGAGACCTTCTCGAGGCCGCGGAGCATGAAACCGTATTGTCTCAGTGTCGCCCCGGGGAAGGAATCGGAGAGACAGAACACGACGACGAGGGGAAGGGCGTGCGCGAGGGCCGTCTCCTGCGCGAAGAGGAGCGCCCAGTTGTCCGCGGTCCGCTGGTCGCGGCTCATCCAGTACGCCACGGGCCCCCGGCCCGGCAGCCCATCCCTGATGCATTCGATCCTTTGCGGCAATACGTCCATCTGTCCCTCCTGTAATTCTATACCAAAGAGCCGGTTCTTTGCTATAATGGGAAAACAGGCAGTAACGAAAGAGAGGAGGACCCATGAAGCTCAGCGAATACTTTGAGAACACTTTGGGAAGGGGCGTTCTTGCCACGGCGGACGCCAAGGGCATCGTTGACGCGGCGGTCTATTCCCGCCCCCATTTCGTCGACGAGGAGACCGCGGTGTGGATAATGACGGACCGGCTGACACACGCCAACCTCCAGTCGAACCCCCATGCCGCCTACATCTTCGCGGAGGCAAAGGAGAACGCCTTCGTGGGGAAGCGTCTCTATTTGACGAAGATCCGTGAAGAGTCGGATCCCGCGAAGATCGAGCAGTTCCGCTGGCGCAAGACATACAGGATCCCGGAGGAACAGAAGGGCGAGAAACGTTTCGTCGTGTACTTCCACATCGACAGGACCCTGCCGCTCATCGGCGATAAGACGTAAGCCGTGAAGGGCCACGACCACGATCACGGGAGGCCGAGCGCGCGGGCCTTCCTGACGAACCTTCACGCCGACATGCCCCTGTGGCGAAAGGTGTGGCTCCTCCTGCGCAACAACACGAAAAAGATCATCACGATGCGCGGGTGCTGCGGTCATCCCGGTGAGCCCGGATGCTGACAGACCGATGACACGTCCACCGGTCGGTGAACGAAGAGTGCGCCCAAAAAGAGATATGGCCGCCCGGCCATATGCACGCGGCGACCACATCCCCAATAGAAAGGATTATGAGAGGAGTAGCGTTATAAAGGGATGAACCTCCTTTGAAGGTTGGTTCCCGTCATATCATCCGGTGTACCCGCGCTTGCCTGTTGTCTTCCGGATTCCCGGACATAATGGATATGTCTTTCAACGATCATATAGTGTTATATACATACGGTAATAACGATGTCAAGCATTTTTTTCTAGACCCACGCTCATCGCCCTGAGACATTTTCCGGGGGGTGTATTAGCTCCAGGGCCTCCTTGCGGGAGAGATCGATACCGAGAAAGAGACGGAAGAAGTCCCGTGTTTCCTTTATGATATCAACTCGGTACAGGTCTGGATGGAGAAGGTTCGTCAGCCATTTGAGGCCGATAAGGCGCATGAAGGAGGGAGGGCGGTCGAACCAGTTGAAAGGCTGTCTCGGTATGAGATAGACCTTCCGTTCCTTTACCGCCCTTACCTGGCTCCACCTGGGATCGGAGAAGACGGTCTTGAAGAAGAGAGGCTCGAAGACGAGGATGACCTCCGGGTCATAGAGCATCACCTGTTCCATGGAGACCTTCTCCATGCCGTAAACATCCTTTGACGGGCAGCGGTGAACGTTGCGACCGCCGGCCAGCCCTATGAGCTCGACGTGCATGGATCCGTGGCACTCGGTGCTGAGCCCGTCCTCCCCCTCGGCATAGTAGACCGTTACCCTCTGTCGCGGCGGTATGGCCTGAACGGTCGCCGACATCCTCGCGATCGTCTTCCGGGCATATTCGCTCAACTCGCGCGCGCGTCCCCGGCGGCCGAGGGCCTCACCAAGGAGAGTGAAGGCCTGGGGATAATCGGAGAGTCTTTCCATTTTCACGCTCACGGCCGGTATGGGAACGCCCCTCAGTGTCTTGTTCGTCCTTGCGTCGACGAAGGAACTGAGGCTCGTTGCAATGATGATCTCGGGATTCACCTTCAGGACCATTTCGATATTCGGCACATTGCCCTGCCCGAACCATCCCCCGAGCACGGGAAGCTGCTGCATGTCCTTCCTGAGGTACCTTTTTTCCCATTCCCTGACGGGTGTGTTCAAGCCCGCGAGGACGCCGGGGTCCATGGCATACAGCATGTACGTGGCCGGCGGTGATGTCGCGTAGGCTCGCCGTATGTGGTCGGGCACGATGACCTTCCTGCCGAATATGTCGATAAGTTCTCTCGCCTGCAGCCCGCCAGCTGGCAAAAATATCGTCAGCGCGGCTACCATGAGCGAACATGCGACCCCGAGAAGCAGATCTGGCAGGGAAGGGGTGTGACCAGCTGTCCAGCGTTTTTTGTATGTCATCACGGCAACCATCCTTCACGCGCAGGGTCCGGGCCGGTACCGGCCCCAGTCGAGGGGCAGGACCCGCACGGCATCTCCCTCCCTTATCGTCGATTCCTCGGGGAGGATCGTCAGCGAATTGGCCATCGCGATCGATGTCAGGTTTGCCTTGTTGCCCCCCGCGTTGATCACGGCCCTGTATTTCCCGTCCCTTTCCTCGAGATATGTCCATCTTACGCAGGGCATGCCCTTCCTGTTGACCGCCGAATTGGCGGCTGTCGCCTCCACGCAAGGGTGGCTTAACCGGGCGAGCCCCTGCATCTTGAGAAGAGCGGGTCTAACGAGGGTCTCGAAATTGATGAGGCAGCCCGCTGGAGAGCCCGAAAGGGCAAATACCGGGATCTCACCGCTTTTGGCCCTCGCGGGAGGTCTGTTGATGAGGGCGAAGACGGCGCCGGCGCCCGGACCCATGTTGATCTGAGAAAAGAGGATCCTCCCGATCCTCCCGAGGATGAGGCGAACAAGGTCGAAGTCGCCATGGGAAATACCGCCGCTCGTGATGATCGCATCGGAATCGAGCCCCTTTCGGAACTTCTCCAGGACGGATGACTCATTGTCGCGCGCAACGCCAAGGATCCTTGCAATCCCGCCATAGTGGCCGACAAGGGAGGCGATCGCAGCGGCGTTGGAATTGTATGTCTTTCCGGGAGACAATTGCTTTTCCGGATCGACCAGTTCATCACCCGTGGCTATTATCGTTACCACGGGACGTCTGATCACGGTGACCCTCGTCTGCCCTATTGAAAGGAGCGCCGAGACCTGCGCGGGCCCGAGAGCCATTCCCCTCAACACCGCCACGGTCCCCTTCTTCACGTTGCTTCCCGCGCGGCGGATGCCGGTCCCTCTCTCCGCGGCGGAGAAGACATTGACCGTCGACGGATTTTCCCGGTTCGGCCCGTTCTTGTCTCCGGGTTCATCCGTGTCCTCGAAAGGGACGACGCAGTCGGCCCCTTCGGGAACCAGGGAACCTGCCATGATCCGGATGGCGGTTCCCGGCCTGACGGTTCTCTTCGTCGACCGTCCCGCTCGGGCGGTGCCGATGATGCCGAGGGTGACAGGGGTATCCCTGCCCGCCGTCAGGAGGTCGGAGCACCTGACGGCATACCCGTCCGGTCCCGCTATGTCGGCCGGGGGCAGATCGATATCGGAAAGGACATCCTGCGCCGCCACCTGACCCGCGCTTTCGAGGATGGCCCGTCTTTCCGGCCTGAGCGCGCTAACGTGGTCGAGCACCATCTCCAGCGCCTTCTCGTAACTGATCATTGTCTCACCTCCCCAGGGTTCGGGCCTCGACGGACATGGGCCGGTACCCCGTTCCTTCG
>JAAYAK010000026.1 GCA_012719415.1 Syntrophorhabdus sp. | reverse complement strand
CTGGTGGTTGACGCCAAGGACGAGAAAGCCGCAGACTTTTACCGGCGCCATGGCTTTCTTGAGACGACGGCCAAACCGTTGACCCTGTTTCTGCCTTTGGCCACGGCACCGGTTCCAAAACGGTGAGAAAGACCCCATGGCGCGACCTTTACGGATCCAGTACGAGAATGCCGTCTATCATGTCACCTGCCGGGGGAATGACAGGCAGGATATCTTTGCCGATGACCATGACCGATAACACTCATACTGCATAATCACATTGCCTGTGTTAATGTGCGTATGAGTGTTAGGGAATGAAGGTGCCCAAGGCGTCCCCGTGACATGAGTGAGCCGACGCCAGGTTTAATGGAAATGCTCTCCGTGCTGGGTTTGCACTTTCCCTTGACGTTCCTGTCGGCATTTGATATTAAAAGAACAATGATGTAGTTATCCGCCATAAGTGAGGATTATATGAACTTCAATACCAAAGCAATACACAAGATCACCGGATTGACGGTTCGCCGCATCGATTACTGGGACCGGACGCATTTCATAAAGCCTTCGGTGAGTGAGGCATCGGGACATGGCTCCGTCAGGCTCTATTCCTTCACCGACCTTGTTCAAATGAGGGTTGCGAAGACCCTTCTGGACGAGGGCATAAGCCTTCAGAAGATACGGAAGGCCATCACCTATCTCAAGAAAAACATGCCTGATGTGAAGAAACCCTTGTCGCAGCTGAAATTCGTTACTGACGGCAGCACCCTCTTCGTGATCACACGGGATGAGAAGCGGATCATCGATGTTCTGAGGAAGGGGCAACTCGTGTTCTCCATTGCCCTCGGGAGTCTAATAGAGGAGCTCAAGGGCAAAGTGATCGATATGGAGGCGGAAAGGAAGTATGAAGTGGCGGTGAAGGGGCGAAAGTATTCCGTCGTTCTCCATGCCGACACGGAAGATGGCGGTTACTGGGTAGAATGTCCCTCGCTCCCGGGGTGCTCGTCACAGGGGGATACCGTGGAAGAGGCCCTGGAGATGATAAAGGATGCCATAGAGGGGCACCTTGAGATCCTCGGGGAAGACGCGAAGAACGTGCGGACGCGGGCAAGGAAGGCCCGGTGACGGGTCCGCACAACCTGAAACCGGAGAGGGTTGTCAAGGCGCTGGAACGGGCTGGCTGGACCGCAAGAGGGCAGAAAGGCAGCCACGTAAAACTCACGATGGAGGGAAATCCCCACATCCTCTCCATACCGGTACATAAGGGGAAACCGATCAAGCAGGGACTACTCAGGGACCAGTTGGAGAAGGTAAAGACCGCCCTCGCACCCACGGGAGGGAGCCGCCGGGAGATGCCGCAGAAGAGACGGCTCGCGGGGAAGACGGAACCCGGCAGGATCGTACGCGCCGTGGCCTCCTCATGCAAGCTCAGCGAGGAGGAGATACTGAAGAAGTCCTTCCGCGGTGAGGCCCGCCAGGTCCTCATGGAACTGCTCTACCGCCACGGCGGGATGAACAACCGGGAGATCGGGGAGATGCTCGGTGTCGACTACAGCACCGTGAGCGTCGGCAGGAAGAGGCTTGGCGACAGGATGGAGCGTGACGGAAAACTGCGGCGCCGGGTGGGGGAACTGCAGGAAGAACTGGGAACTGAGCAATAACGATCCGACGGGGGCCACAGTCCCATCGACGGTTGAGCGTGCATCCAAAGTTGAACACAGCATCCTGGAAATGATGTATACTTACGTGCAGAGGTGAACGATGAGAATAACGATTGTGCTGCAGTCCAGCGACGAAGGCGGCTACACGGCCATAGCCCCCTCCTTGCCGGGATGCATCAGCGAGGGCGACAGCAGGGAAGAGGCCCTGAAGAACATCAAGGAGGCAGTAGAACTCTATCTGGAATCGGTCGAGGACGATCAGATCTTTCCCGAGAACTCGGAGATCATCGAACTCGCCGTATGACCATCATCCCGAGTCTCCCATATGATCAGGTCATCAGGGCGCTTCAGAGAGACGGATGGATCGTTGTCCGGCAAAAGGGCAGCCACATCCGGCTACAGAAGCATACCTCCACGGAAACACTGAAGCTTACCATTCCCGCTCACCGTCCCATCAAGAGAACCACCCTTTCCCATATCTTGAAACAGGCAAGGTTGACCATAGAGGAATCTGATAGACTCCTGTAGCGGCAACTGCGGGCCGCCTCTCGAAGGTTGGAAGGACCCCATGGGGCCCTTCGGATCTTCACATTCTCTTCCCTCGTGTGCGCCGTTGCTGCCGACCAGTGGTGGCGTTGCTCTACCGATGTTATTACCTCGACCGGACCGATGTGATGTCATTGCAGGATGGCGCACTTTGATGGTCACTTTTCAGGACTCAAGCACAAAATAAACACAGTTTTCTTCCTGAAATGCGGGTTATTGAATGTCATCTCACTATTCTGCTTTCAATGTCAGCGACAATAACGCTCCGGCCACCGCAAAGCCGGTGCAGAGCATGAATGCGTAGGTGAAAGTCCCTGTGGCATCTTTGATTCTCCCTCCTATGATGGGGCCTATCGTCTGGGCTATGCCAAACATCAGCGTAATAAGCCCTAGCGCTGCGGGGGCCAGTTGTCCCCCAACCGCGTCTCCCGCAGCGGCCGCCATAAGCACAGGCACCGAAAAGGCGATGCCAAACATGACCGCTGAAAGATAGAGAAAGAAGGATTCATGAAAGAATGCCGGCAGCGCATAGGCAACGGCAAGTACCAGGTAAATGCAGATGCAGGCGCACCTTCTACCAACTTTGTCGGAGAAGGCCCCCCAGAGGAGACCCGCGAAAATAGCAATGAAGCCGATAATCGCGAACATGCTGCCTGCCTCTGACGGACTTTTCCCTATTTCTTTCACAAGGTAGGCCACGTAGAATGTCAAATATATGATATAGGAAAAGCCGTACATGCAATAGACGCAGGCAAGCTTCCAAACCTCTTTCTCGCTCACTATCCGTCGAAAGGCAGCAAAAAGGGTTATCGCCTGTGGTGGGTTTTGATGTGAGTCCGGGTCTGCCCCGCACATCACACACCCCTTTTCTCGCGGATCGTTCCTGAGTAGATTGTAGCAAAAAAAAGCGCAAAGGAAAGTACCCCCTCCTATAAGGTACCACGTGTAACGCCATCCCTCCCGGCCAAAATAACTTATGCACAGTGGAACGAAGAATCCGCTCAGAACGAGTCCAAGGCATACGCCTATGTTTACTATGCCCATGGCAAGGCCACGTTTGCGTGCAACGAACCAAGCGGCGGGTAGCGCCAACATAGGCACAAAACAACCTCCATTTCCCATACCGGTGATCAACCTTGTAATAAAAGCAAAAGAGAACGTATCGGAGAAACCGGTGAGAAAGAGGCCTGCGCCGGTCACGAGAAGCGATATCGAGATAACTTTGCGTGGGCCGAAACGGGTTGCCAGAAAACCACCAAAGGTCGTAAAGAGCAGGTAGCCTATGAGGTTCCCGGTTGCGATCAGACCTACCTGGGTATAGTCAAGGGAAAGAGCGTCCTTCATATAAGGGAGGATCACGGAATAGGACATTCGCCCTAAACCATGGGCGAAGAGAACGACGAACAGACCGGTTAAGGCTACGACCCAAGCATAGTGCATTGTCTTACCCTCCCACAGGTGAAACAAGATTGTCAAGGCGTACATCCGATGGTACATCCGATGGTAACGTCAAGTCCGCCTTCAACAGGAGACACGGCAGGTCGGGGGCACCTCTGGTTGTGATAACCTAAAACTGACCCACCCAACGGGCAAATGATCACCGAGAATTGACGGTGATCTTTCTAGCTTCGTCATCACTGCTGTTCAAGAGGCGGCCGAAAACGTCATAGAGCAAGCGGAGGTCATCAAGCTGTCGCTTGCCGATCAGAGATGCTTTGCGGAAGCGCTGTTGTCGCCGCCCAAGGCGTCGCCTGCTTTGGAGCAGGCTTTTGCCCGTCATCGCGAGCTGGTGACCGCTGAATGAGCGACAAACCGTTTCGGGTTGGTCCCCTCGACCATGGTTATGACCGCAACGGGTTCAACAGCGGCTCCGAACCGCTCGATTCTTACTTCAAAAGACAAGTTACACAGGACATCCGGCGTAAGGTAACGGCATGTTTTGTTGCTCTCTCGGCTGATGGACGCATTGCGGGATACTACACGTTAGCCTCGGCAAGCATATTTCTCGGGGACCTGCCGGCAGAGATCACCAGGAGACTGCCGCGGTATCCCTCTGTTCCCGCGGTGCGGATGGGGCGTCTTGCCGTAGACCAGGCGTTCAGGGGGCAGGGGCTCGGCGGGGCACTGCTGGCCGATGCTCTCACGCGCGTTGTTCGCTCGGAGATCGCAGCCTATGCACTGGTGGTTGACGCCAAGGACGAGAAAGCCGCAGACTTTTACCGGCGCCATGGCTTTCTTGAGACGACGGCCAAACCGTTGACCCTGTTTCTGCCTTTGGCCACGGCACCGGTTCCAAAACGGTGAG
>JAAYAK010000025.1 GCA_012719415.1 Syntrophorhabdus sp. | reverse complement strand
GACGACATTGACAGGCACGGCCCGAGCGAAACCTGTCCATTCCGGTCAGCACCCCGTAATCCCCTTCTTCATCTCTGGCCCTTGAACTCTGGAGCGGTCTTACCGGCTTGTGCTTGCCGGTTTGTGGCCCCCTTGACAGCAAGAGAATTAGGTGCTATACCGTCCATGATACCTTGATAGCATAAGGACAGTCACGAAGAACTCTTCATCTGGTTTTGCCACCACAGAGACGGGTCAACGGTATCCGTCCTTCAATTATATCCAATCGAGCGCATCAGGGGCAGTATCAGTCGGGCGCAGTGAGTATTTGGATCCATAGGAAAGCGGATAAGACATAAGGATCTTTGCGCGTTGCGCGGGAGGCTCCGGTTGCTTTGCTTGAGCAAGCATCTCCGCGCCGGTTGGTGTTGCAGCCATCAGGGAGAACAAACGCGCTTTGCCCGTCATCTCTTCCCCGGGATAACAAATACCATCGCAGAGATTACGAAGAGATCATCGAGATTGTTGTCTGGCGTTGAGAAGATGGAGGTTTCGGAAACGAGCACTCCACCGAAGGGGAAAGGAATGCGTTATGCAGCAGGCCTGTCGCTCATCGTTATTGCGGCATTGATGACAGCTATCGCAGCAGCACCTTCTCAATATGGCTTTACCCTCCAGGAACCTTCGGTTGCAGGAATTTCCCAGTATCCAGCCGCAGTGTCATTTTCGTTCAGGCCCGGTGAGGCACAGAAGCACGACCACCATTTAGATCTTGTAGGGACCGATCAGCGACAAAATAAGAATAATGGCGTGAGGTATACCCGTACACGACCGGAAGCGATCGAACGCCGCCTTCTCGGAACGCGGGCCATGATGAAGTTTCGTGGGAGAACGTCTGCCCGTCTCCTCGAAGGTCCGCAAGTTGGATGTGAAAAACGGAAACGAGGCAAGGGAACGACAGCGCACAACGGAAACCCGTCCAGTTGCAGATCTTTTCCTTCTGCTTGTTCTCGTTCGTGTTGC
This sequence comes from Syntrophorhabdus sp., assembly GCA_012719415.1. Classification (NCBI taxonomy): domain Bacteria; kingdom Pseudomonadati; phylum Thermodesulfobacteriota; class Syntrophorhabdia; order Syntrophorhabdales; family Syntrophorhabdaceae; genus Syntrophorhabdus; species Syntrophorhabdus sp. The sequence goes on along the minus strand of JAAYAK010000025.1, from coordinate 42,310 downwards.
CAGGTCACGCTTGAAGGCTACGGAGTCCCGGGAAAGACAACCAGGCTGACACATACATGCCGTCAAGAACGTATCACAGAAGACAAACAGGATAGCACACACGCTATTGGCACAACGGAAGCGTCCCCGTTTTGTTCCGGTGGAGAACATCCAGGGACAAGAAGCAACATCAGGGAGGCAAAGCGATCATGAAGAGTGTATTGCTCGCGATTGCCATAGCATTGGCGATGGTAACGGTCGGGAACGCGGCTCTGGATGTCCCGGCAATCGATCAGGACATCTTCACCGCCACACTGGGTTACAGGTACATCTGCGGACCCACGGTTGCGACGGAGCTTGTCGCCTACTGGGCCCGGAACGGATACCCCAATCTGATGAACGGGCAACCCTCAGGGGAGATCCCGGACACGTCGGCCGCGATGTATGAACTGTTCCGGACAATGCTCGTCTACAGCGGCTACACCGGGACTTATACGTACCCCGACACCATGAGAAGCGGACTTGCAAGATACTTTGCAGACAAAGGATATGAGGCGGAGGTGGTTCTGACCAGATCCACGGTGAAATGGGCGGATATCAAGTCCGAACTGAATGCGGGGCGTCCGGTCCTGATACTGTCCTACGACCTGAACCACTGGTTGGTTTTGACCGAATATACTGACGGCCCCACGATCTATAGCAAGTACGTCACCGTCCTTTGCGGGCACATCCCTCTAATAAGGACTATCTCCCTGTCAACGCTCGGCGTTTTCAACATGAAGGCTGTTTACGTCAGGCCAAAGGTAATAACTCCAGTCACTGAGATCACGCCGTACAACGAGTTCTGGTACGCAGCAGCGAAGGCCTGGTGCGATGCCAACGGATGGGAGATCGAGAAGGCGGACTGATGACACAGGGAACGCAACGAGTGCCCGAGGCCATACGGCAGACTTGAAAGGGCCCGCGGGCTGAGGAGGCGGCAGGAAGATACAGGGGAGAACACACCGATGACGGTCAAGGTGGTCCGAACGCCGGAACTTGATATGTCTGCCGGCGATATTGACTGGATGACCAGGGCCATCGAAGGTGAGTTCTCTCCTGCAATGCCGATATCAAAAAAAGCGGGGCAACTGATCTTTCTTGACATACTATAAGAGAGTTACTATAGTGTAGTAACTACGATGGAGTAATAAGGAGAAGGGTTGTGAGAAATCCCTTTTACGCGACGGAGTTGCCGGTCACGGCGCCGTTTTGCGACCGGGAAAAGGAACTGAAGGAACTCGAATCACACGCCGTCAACCGGGCCGATGTGGTCCTTTATTCTCCCAGGAGGTACGGCAAGACGTCGCTGGTCAGACGGGTGCAGTCCCGTCTCACCGGCAAGGGTGCCATCACGATATATATCGACTTCTTCGGGGTGGACTCCGTGGAGACGGCGGCACAGAAGCTTGCCGGGGCTTTGTATTCCCATTACGCCAGAGAGATGTCCCTTCTCACAAAGGTCTCCCGCGTTCTGTCTTCCTGGCGGCCGGTCATCACCGTGAGACCCGATCCGGATCCGGGCTTTATCATCACAGCCGAGCCGCTGGTTCGCTCCCGGGGCACGGACCTTCTCGAGGAGACGCTTTCCCAGTTCGGGAAGTTCACCGAAGGGCACGAGGAGGGTTTCCATGTGGTCTTCGATGAGTTCCAGGAGATCACGCAGCTGCCTGATTCCCTGAAGATAGAAGGGGCGATGCGCTCCCACATTCAGGGGCATTCCAACGTCTCCTACTTCTTCGTGGGAAGCCGGCGCCGGATCCTGATGGATATCTTCAATCTCAGCAAACGCCCGTTCTACAAAAGCGCGATCAACTACGAACTTGGCCCCCTGCCGAAGGCGGAGGCGGTGCAATTTGTCATGGAAAGGTTCCGGACCGACGGAAAGACCTGCCCGGAGGATATCGCCGCGAGGATCTATGACCTTGTAGGTGGATACCCCTACTACATCCAGAAGATCCCCTATGCCATCCGGGAACTGACGGAAGGCGGCACGATCACCCGCGAAGACCTGGCGAAGGGCATCGAGGAGGTCCATGGCGAGCAGAAGCCTGTCTATGAATCCTATCTCCAGACGATCGCCCCCATGCAGATAAGGCTTCTCACCGCCATAGCGAAAGAGCCTACCGCCAGCCCTTATTCCACGGAGTACATGACGCGTCACAACCTCGGTTCCATCGGAGGTGTCCAGGGGGCCCTGGGGAAGCTGACCGGTCTCGACTATATCGAAAAGGACGCTCAAGGGACGTTCCGCATCGTCGATCCCTTATTCAGTCTCTGGCTGAATCGTCTGTCAGGGGTTGTTGTCAGTGATGTGAACGGGCAGGGGACGGACCGGGACGGCTAGAGGATGCTCCTGTGTGCGGTACGGGTCCTCGTGACGGTTCCCGTCTGCAAGAATAGTGAAGGAGGTGGCACATTGAGCTATATCGTAGGTATTGTGTTCTTCAAGGATGAGTCTGCCTACCGCAGGGCGCGGGAGATGTTTACCGATTCGAAGGACATGCCCGACACCTTTGAAGATTGGAAGACCCTCGTCAGGAGGGAGCTCGAAGAGATCAGGCGAGCCGGCAATATAGCCATCCGCGCGGACTTCGATCCGGAAACGTTTCTCGATTGGTGCAGATCGCGGGGATTCATACCCAATTCCCAGGCGAGAACGGCCTTCGCCGAGCATGTTGTCCTCGAATACCAGAAGACGGGCAAAGGAACGATCATGGAGTAGCCGGGGCGGCAGACGGGGTGACACTGCGTCGGGAAAACCCGCAGGCTCTCAAACCCTGTCTATCTCTTCCATAATGGCGACGTCCGACTTTCCTCTGGTGAATGAAGCGCTCTTTTCAAAGAACTCTTTCAGGTAGGGCGTCGACGAGTGGAACTTCAGAGACTCCTTGTCCTTGTATTGCTCGACCACGACGAGGGTGTTCGGGTTGGCCTTCTCCACGTTGAGAGAATACAGGACCGTACCTCCTTCCTTGGCTACTTCAGACATCAATGCCTTGAACGCCGCCAACGCTTCATCCATCTTTCCTTCCACGATCGGCAGCCTGGCGATAAGTGTGACCATTCCAATACCTCCTCTTTCTGTATGGATGAGGTGAAGTTTATAGCATGACGTCGGACTATTATCAAATGCTGCGTGGCGGGATGCCGCCGGCTTCTTTTCTTTGTCCTTAACCTGGAACCTGAAACTTTAAACCGTCTCTCCCCGGGCGTAGTCCGAAGCGTGGCTCCAGCCCCTATTTCTTCGGTGATGACGGCGGTGCTGGTTGCTGCTGCTCTATCATCCCTTTGAGCTTCAGGGCATCTTTGTGGTTCGGTTCCATCTGAAGCACCTTGTTGCACAGCTCAAGGGCCTTTCCGTAATCATTCAGTTTGAAGTGCGCGTAGGCTTTCCAGAATACCGGATAGGACCATTTCGGATCGCTCTCGATGGCAAGGTCGTAGACAGGCAAGGCGTCCCTGTACTTTCCCGTCAATGTCAATATGTAGCCTTTCTCCGCGTAAATGTCGCCGATGGGAAGCTTTGAACTGTCCTTCCCCGACTTGACAAGTTCCAGCGCCTTGTCAAGATAAGGCGGGGACTCACCGAATTTTCCCTGCGCATCATAGGAGAACGCTATGCGAAAAACGGTCCGGGCATGCAGGGGGTCCATAGCATGGGACTTCTTATAGCATTCGACCGCTTTGTCGTATTCCCGCATCTGGACATACTTGTCGCCTTCAGTCCTCCAGAAGGAAGCGTCCTGTACCTTTTCATCCGCAGACCGAACCGCCGGGGCAAGGCACACGAGAAACGCAAGAACGACAAGGATGATGTATCTCTTTCTCATATTCGGGCACTCCTTCCAGGGTGTCTTGGGACTGAGATGTTCCCTGGCAGGCAAATGAATCTTCGGGAACCCTGCTCATGCCCCAGATTTCTCTCCATTGTCCATGAATTGCCGACTTATTGCAAGAGGCAAAACCGGAAAGCGGTTCCAGGTTCCACGTTTCAGGTTCCAGGAAAAAGACAAACTCCGTACCGGGCGCCTGTCAACACAATTATTGACCAGTGCAACCGATCGGGTCAGAACTGCACTCTTTTGGCTTTGACTCGCACTACGCAACCGGAACCCGCAACTGTCTGTTCCGTGAAACCTGGAACCTGGAACCGGGAACCTGGAACATTTGTTATCCCTTGAACAGCCTTTGGGTTGCATATCCCCTGGTAACCTATTATAATTCTCCATGATTTTGTCCGACATGGCAGCTTCGCGCCTTTCACTGTTGAACCGGTCTCTGTTGATCGCCGTTTCATTGCTCATACTCTTCCCCTGCCCGGGTATGTCATCGTCCGACCCTGTCCGCTTCTTCCGGATGGGGGACGGAAAGATGAGCATACGGAACGAGCACAACGGGCGGGAGGCGACGGTGAACCTTTTTGATGCCGATGGCGGGTTCAATGAAAACGCTCTCGATGCCATCGACAGGGTCTTCGGTTTTGCCGGCAGCCGGAGGGGAGAGCATATTTCCCTGAGACTTCTCGTCCTGCTCGACTATTTCACCGACAGGATCGCCCCGGGCGAGACGATCCACCTCATTTCCGGGTACAGAAGCCCCGCCTATAACCTGAAATTGAAGAAGTCCGGCGGCAACGTGGCGAGGACGAGCACCCACATGGACGGCATGGCGCTTGACTTCTACCTGGACGGGGTTGACGGCAAGGTCCTCTGGGAGATGATCCGCAGGGAAAACTGCTGCGGCGTCGGTCATTATGGAGGCAAATACATCCATTTCGATTCCGGAAGGCCCCGCTTCTGGGAAGCGGCGACGTCGAAGACGGGCACAAAGGAGAGCGAATTCAACCGCAAGCTCTATCTCTCGGCGGAATACGACCGCTACAGGCAGGGGGAAAGGGTCCGCTTCTTCCTCACATCATTGAGTGATCTCGCCTTCGGGGTCCGGAAGACCGCCGGGCTGCTCAAGGACGGTGACGGGAAGAACGGCACGACGGCGCTGACGGTCGAAGGGCGGGACGGGGAAGAGTGCGTTATGATAAAGGACCGGAACGCGTCGCGATCCATCCACGCAACCCTCCCCGCGGGCCTGGCACCGGGCCGATACAGGGTCCGCTTCGATTTCTGCCAGAGACCTTTCGAACAGATGCCGACATCGACCATATCGAATGAAATAGAGATCGTCAAAGATGAAAAGACGGTTCAAGAGTTTCAGAGTTCAGGAGCTCAAGAAAAGAAGGGGCCCCGGTAACATTCGTCTGCCCCCCTCGCAAACCCGGGCCGCATCCCCTGCCCCTTATGCCCTGCGGGTGCTTCTTCGTTCCATTTCGTTGTGGTACGCACGGGTGATGTCCCTTCTGCTGACCATTGACACGATCTTGCCCGGGTTTTCCCTCTCCACCACGGGAAGCTCCCGGACATCCATGTCAGCCATGAGCTGCAGGGCCGTGTTCAGGGAGTCCTCCGGGGTAATCGCCGTCACCCCCGTCACGGCTATGTCCCGCGCCACCAGGAGGCGGTGGAGGGAGGTGTCCGCCATGGCCGTGCGAAGATCGGTCATGGATATGATCCCCGAAAGATTGCCGTTCCTGTCCACCACGGGGAAATCCTGCTGATAGGAATCCCCCATGAGATCGACCATGTCCTCGAAACCCATCTCTTCGGGGATGGTCTCGACCTTTCTGCCCGGCACCACCGCGTCCCGCACCAGGAGGTGGTCCATGATGTCCACGGAGTAATCCCCCACGTGAGCGGGTGAATCGACGCGCGTCATCACCTGCTTCTCGTAGAGGGTCGTCTTCCCGAGAAGAAGGTACGCGAGGGCGGAAACGATCATCATGGGGAGAATGAGGCTGTAGCCTCCCGTCATCTCGGCGACCATTATGAGCGCCGCAATGGGGGTTTTCGCCACCCCGGCGAAGAAGCCCCCCATGCCGACGAGGACAAAGGCTGCCGGTTGGGTCACGATCTCCGGGAATATCCTTCCGCAGAGATTCCCGTAAAAACCTCCGAGCATGGAACCGATGAAAAGGGACGGGGCGAAGACGCCACCGCTCCCCCCGGAACTGATGGTGAGAGTGGTGGCCGCGATCTTGCCAAACACGAGGGCGGCCATCAGTCCAAGGGCAAGCTGCCCGTCGATGGCCGACTGGACCCATTGATAGCCTCCCGCGAGCACGCCCGGCAGGAAGAAAGCGAGCACGCCGAGCATGAGCCCCCCCAGGGCGGGCTTCAGCCACTTCGGCATTTCAAGGCGCCTGAAGAACCGGTCTCTCGTGCCGTAGAACGTATTGACGTAGAGATACCCCACAAAGGCGCACAGGAGCCCCAGTCCGGCATAGAACGGCAACTGCCCGGGGGTTGCCAGCGCGAAGGCGGGGATCTGAAAGATCGTCGCCGTCCCGTCGTAGAGCGTGAAGACCATGAACCCCACAACAGAGGACAGGATGCAGGGGATGATCGCCTCGAATTCGAAATCGGCGCTGCTGTAAAGGACCTCGGCGGCAAAAAGGGCTGCGCCCAGGGGCGCCTTGAATATGGCCCCTATCCCGCCCGCTGCCCCGGCAAGGAGCAGGATCCGCCGCTCCCTGTCACTGAGCTTGAGAAAGGACGCGAGTATGGACCCGAACCCCGACCCGATCTGCGCGATGGGCCCTTCCTTGCCTGCCGATCCTCCCGATGCTATCGTGATGGCCGAGGCCACGGTCTTGATGGCCGGCACACGCTTGCGCACAAAGCCCTTTTTCCTGTGGAAACTGTCGATCATCGCATCCGTGCCGTGTCCCTCCGCCTCCGGGGCAAAGCGGAACACGATAAAGCCCGAGATGAGTCCCCCGAGAGCGGGGATCCAGAGCATCATCCATCGACTGAAAGGGAAACCGAGAAAGGTGAGGTCCGGGAGGCGGCCCGGCGTGAGGTACAGGACAAGGTCATGGGTGAAGAAATTCGTACCCGTCTTGATCGCCCAGTTGAATACGATCCCGCCCAGACCCGACACGATGCCCACCGCGATCCCCAGCAGGGTACCCGTCCAGATACGTTTGATGCGCCGCGGGGTGAATGGTTCTGGGATCCTGACTATCATGGGCATTACAGTACCGTGAGTGTTGTGGAAGGGTATGCGGCCATCGGTTCGCCCGCCTGCCACACACCCGCAGTATAACAGGATAGCGCAGGCGAAAAAGCGCCGTCAACCTGTTTTTATCCTGGCGTCGCAGATCCTGACGCCCCGGGTGGAGATGAACACGGGGTTGAGGTCCATCTCACGGACCTCCGGATGGTCTCTGAGAAAAGCGGAGACCCCGAGCAGGAAGTCCTCGACCTCCGCAAGGTCGATGGGGCCTTTTCGGGGATTCCTGAGCGCTCCGTACCCCTTCAGCTCTTCCAGCATCTCCCTTGCGTCACGGCGCTCTATCGGAACGAGCCTGAAGGTCACGTCCTTCATCGCTTCCACGAAGATGCCTCCCAGCCCGCACATGAGAACGGGGCCGAACTGCGCGTCGGTGAGCATCCCCACGATCACCTCGGCGCCGGAGCCCTGCTCCTGCACCATTACCCCGTCGAGTCCCTTACCGGGGTTGCCCGTGGTGAAGGACCCGACGATCTCCCTGAAAGCCTGCCTTACTTCGGCGGCATCCCTCAAGGCCACCCGTATGCCATCGGCCTCCGTCTTGTGTATCACGTCCGGTGACGAGAGCTTGAGCGTGACCGGAAAACCTATTTCCGCCGCCCGCGCGGCGGCCTCGTCCTCGGTTGCCGCCAGAAGGCTCCTGAGGACGGGGAACCCTTCCTTCTCAAGGAACGTGACGGCATCCACGGAAAGCATCAATGATCCCATGTCTTCACTCCTTTCCCGTTTACCAGCGCGTTCACCCTCCACAGGTTGGCCATGGCCCGCGCGGCCCGCTCAGGCGTCGGAAGGATCGCAATCCCCTTTTTCCTGTCGAGGGCGCCTATCGGTCCGTCCCATATGCCGGGAGGAGCGGTGAAACAGGCAATGACAGGCTTCCCGAAGGGATCGGCCGTCTTCATGTGCTCGACCATTCCGTCCGCCAGCCTCAGGTTTGCCGACGCGTACATGGCGAGGAAGATGACACCGTCCGTCCCTTCGTCATCGAGGACCGCCCTCAGTATCTCAATGATGTTCCGCGGATTATACCACGCAGGTCCCATGTCCACGGGATTCGTGCGGATGGCGATGGGAGGCAGGAGGTCATTGATCCTCCGCTGGGTCTCTTCCGAGAAACGTGACAGGGTGAGCCCGCAAGGCTCGAGGGCATCGGAGGCGATCATCCCGGGACCCGCCTGACCCGAGAGGACGGCAACACGCCCTCCCCGTGGAAGGGGACACGAGTCTATGGCCTTTGCCGTATCGAGGAGTTCTTCCGCCGTGGCGACCTCCAGGATACCAGCCTGGCGCAGGGCGCCTTTCCAGATAGCGTGGCTGCCGGCGAGCGATCCGGTATGGAAGCGGCTCGCACTATCGCCCTTTTCGCTCTTGCCCGCCTTCAGGGCTACGATGGGCTTCCTCCCCTGAAGCGCCCTCGCGGCATCGAGAAGCTTCCTTGGCTCGTCAAGACCTTCTATGTACAGGGCGATCACCTTCGTGGAGTCGTCATGGTCGACCAGGTACGTCAGGAGCTCCGGGAAATCAACGTTGCACCGGTTGCCGAGGCTCATGAGTTTCGACATGGCCACCCTCTGTTCGATGGCCAGAAAACCGCAGAGGTGGCAGATGCCCCCGCTCTGGCTGACGAGCGCGACGCCCCCTTTCTCTATTCTGGAAAACTCCGAGGTGAATGACGCGTTCACCGAGGAGCTCAGGTTGACAAAACCGAAGGTGTTGGGCCCGATGATCGGCAGACCGTACTGCCCGGCGATGTCCCTTATCTCTCCCTCGAGGGAAGCGCCGCCGGGGTCTTCGATCTCCTTGAAACCCGCCGTGATGAGCACCACGCCGCTCACATTCTTGCGCCCGCAGGCGTGCAGCGTCCCGGCCACCATACCCGCCGGCACGGCGATGACCGCGAGGTCCACATCGCCGGGTATCGACTCCAGGGAAGGGTAGGATGAGATATCCCAGACCTTCCCGCCCTTCGGATTTACCGGGAAGATCCTCCCCCGGTAATTGCCGACAAGGCTTTTCATCACGTGGTAGCCAAGCTTGTCGAAACTGTTGGAGGCCCCGATGACCGCAACGGAGCCGGGAGAAAAGAGCCGGGAAAGCTTCTCATTCATCATGCAACCCCCCGTTAACAGATCGAATGTGATCCCCACTATTCTCTAGCATGCCGCCAAAGAAAAAACAACCCGTCCCGGGCATATCCGGGGAGGTCAGGACGAAAATGCCCCGCGCTCCCGGCGGGTGCCGGGAACACGGGGCGGTCTTTTCTCTTTCCATCCTCCGCGGGCTCACGTGAGGAGCGAAGGCGACGAAGGGGCGTGAGACAGGTCCCTACGCTTTCAGTCCCTTCACACCTTGAACTCCGATACCGCACCCTCCAGCGAAACGGAAAGCGTGGAGAGCTCGAGGGCGGCCTGGGTCACCTGCTCCGCGGTGCCGGAGGATTCCTTGGTGACCAGCGCCACCTGTTCGATATCCTTCGCGATCTCGGCGGTCGTCGAGTTCATTTCCTCGATGGCGGCCGCTATCTGGTGGAGCATGGACTGGAGGTTGGAGGCGCTTCCCACTATCTCATTGAGCGCCGTACCCGCCTCATTGGAGAGCTCGACACCGGTCGCCACCTTCTCCGTGACCTCTCCCATGGACCCGACGGCCCCGTCCACACCCTGCTTTATGGACGTCACCATCCCGGCTATCTCCTGGGTGGACTTGCTCGTTCTCTCGGCAAGCTTCTTGACCTCGTCGGCTACGACCGCGAAACCCCGGCCCGCCTCGCCCGCCCGCGCGGCCTCTATGGCAGCGTTGAGGGCGAGAAGGTTGGTCTGGTCCGCTATGTCGTTGATGACGTTTATGATCTTCCCGATCTCCTCGGACTGGTCCCCGAGGGCCTTCACGAACTCCGAGGACTTCTTTACCGTTTCCGCTATCTCCCTCACCTCGTAAACGGACCTGTTGACAATGGTGCTCCCCTTCTCGGCAGTGGAAAGCATTTCCTTCGCGGAATCGGAGATGTTGGATGTGCTCTTCGCTATATCGAGAGATGCCTGCGACATCTCTTCCGACGCCGTCGAGACCTGGATGGTCCGCTCGACCTGGGCCGCGGCGCCTCTCGCCAGCTGCTCGGCGCTTGCGCTCAGCTGGTGGCTCGCGGAGGCAACACTCGCGGCCGAACCCTTCACACCCGAGATGAGCCTCTGCCACTTGTCGACCATGGTCCTGAATGCCTCAGCCTCATCGCCGAATTCGTCGCCGCGGCCCGACGCCACCTCCACCGCCAGGTTGCCGTCCGCAAGGGTCTTTGCCGTCTCGATGTTCTTCCGGATGGGACTGGTGATGCTCCTCGTGGTGACGATGCTGACGAAAACGCACAGGGCAAGGCCGATGACCCCCGCGATGATGAGGACGAACTTAAGGTTCCTGTTCGCGTCGCGGATCTCCCTGTACTTCTTCTGCACGCCATCCACCTGGAATCTGATAAGCTCATCGACGGTCTTCATATAGGGAGGCGGGTCGGCCTTCATCTTCATGAACTTGAGAGCCTCGTCCCAATTGCCCTCATCGATGGCCTTGTTCATCTTCCCGTTGATCTCCCGGGCCTCGGCGGCACCAGCCCTGTACCGGGCGATGATGTCCTTGCCCTCTTTGCTCGTTTCCATCTTCTCGAGTTTCTCAAGGTCCGCCTGGTAGGCTTTTCTCCTCTCCCCGGACCCTTCAAGGGCTGACCTGTCCCTGGTGTAGACAGCTTTTGCCTGGTCCTTGTTGATGACCAGAAGGTTCGCGAGCACGGAACTGGCGAGTGTCGCCTTCCGGAAACTGACATCGGTGATCTCGTCCACACGTCTGTCCGTGTTGGTCAGATTGTTGAAGCTGATGACGCACAGCGCCGCGATGATGCAAAACAGAATGGCATATCCGATCGCCAGCCGTTTGCCTATTTTCAGATCATGCAGTCTCATCCTGAAGGTTCCTCCTCGTCGGTAATCGGTGCGCACACCCATCCTGCCGAGCAGAAGCCCTTTCGTACGACCCTATGAAGTCTCAGAGATGGTTGCGCGTCGTACTAGGATATTTTCGGCGGGCAATCCGAATACTTAAAGGACCGTCGCCTTCTGTCTTGTCGGTGTCACTTGTCTTCCAGCATCTGTTCCACCTGCGCCATCTTGCCGAGGGCGATCTCCTCGGAGACAAGGACCATCCCGCAAGAGGGGCAGTGGGGCAGATCGGTGGTGAAACGATTTCCCATGTAGGTGACGGTGACGGGTCCCGTCACCAGGTCCCGCCGGCATCGCTCGCACTGCCATTTCAATTCATCCTGTCCTGTTTCTTCACCGCTCATAAGACCGTCACTTCCATGCGATGACTGTAGGCGCTGTGGACAATGAACCCTTCGGCGGTCCTGTCATACTCCACCCAGAAGGTGACCGCGCGCGGTCTGAAGGAGGCTTTGAAGCGGCCCGTCCCGGGATGGCGGAACTTCTTCCCGCTCGTCTCGGCATGATGAATGACCCGCTGCAGGTCTTCATCGAGAATACGCCGCTCCTCCAGGAGGGTCCGCACCCCGGGCCGCATCTCCAACTTGATCCTCCGGTGCTCTTCGGCCTTCGATGGCTTCCCGGACCAGAGGTCCTGGAGGAGACCCTCCTTGAGCAGTGAGCGCCTTTCCTGCCGCTCGGACCAGCCGGGGTCCTCGAGGGCCGCCGGATCGGACACCCGCGGGTCCGGAAAGAGAAGGTCCAGGAGGTGGAGGACCCTCTTGCCCGCCGATGCCAGTCTGTCCCGGCACATGGCGCAGTAGGCCAGGTAGTCGGCGTCGCTCCTGTGGGCCCTCACGCGCGCCGTTTCGCGGGCTATCTCCGCGTTGGCATTGTACTGGAGCCCCCCGAACCCGCAGCACTCCGTCTTCTCCCGGCCGAGTTCCAGCTCTCCGGCCCTCACCCCCAGCCGGCCCAGTATGTGCCGCACCGACGTCTGGATACCCGGCTCGGACCTCGTGGTGCAGGGATCGTGGACGATGAGGAACGGTTTGTCGGGGACCCCGTGCGATACGGGTCCTTCCATCTCGTCGATGACCGTCCACAGGGAGACGACAGGGACCTCCGGCAGGTGGTCCCTGAACATCCGAAGGCATGTCGAGCAGGCAAGGATCATCCGGGGCCTGCCGAGGGCGTTCCACTGTCCTCTCACGGCTTCGAGGCCCGCGGCAAGGCGCTCATCCGAGCCGGCCCAGAAGGCAGGTGCCCCGCAGCACCCCAGGACGAGTCCTACCCCTCCCTCAAGCCGGGAACGGAGGTGCTCGTAGACCGCGATGACCTTGTCGGGGCGGGAGCCGGCAAGCTGGCAACCGGGGAAGAAGGCCCGGGCGCTTGCGGTATGTCCCGGCTCATGCCGGGCCAGGATGAACCGTTCGCTCAAGCTGAAAGCCATGTCCTCGAGGGCGAACTCGTGGGCCGACGGGGGCATCTTACCCCTTTCCACCATGCCCCTGCGCGCCTCGCGGCAAAGGTCCTGCATGGCGAAACCCTCGGGGCAGACAGCCTCGCAGAGCCCGCAGAGGCTGCAGGAGTTGATGAGCCTGTTTGCCTGGTGCGCCCCTATCACGATGGATTCGTTGTTGTAGATCTCCCGCGTGTATTTCCTGGGATATGCGCCGAACCGCTCCAGGTAAACACAGACCTTTACACATTCCAGGCACTGGCACTGGAGACACCGCCGGGCCTCGCGGAGGGCCTCCTCCCCGGAGTATCCCTTCGACGGGTCCGCCGGCCTCACGGCGGGTAGGGGTATGACGCCGGCAATGCTGGTGAAAAGGCGCGTCGATACCGGGCCTTCCTTTTCCCGTCCCGCGGTAAGAGACACTCCCTGCATGGAGCGGTCCATGGAATTGGCGGCGAAGCGCCCTTCGGCCGCCTGCCAGACGGGCGATACCCGCCCCCCGCGGGGCAGCCCGCCCGCGAAGACCCCCTCGCGGCTCGTCCTTTGCGTCCCCGCTTCGACCCGTATACCTCCGGAGTCATCCCTTTCGAGGTCCCAGGCCCCGTCGTGCAGGGAGTCGAGGCCCAGGTAGACGGCATTGAAGGCCTCGAGGCACCTCTCCGGAAAATCCCTCTCCGCAGTCGCGGCACCCGTCTCGATCTCCATACCCAGTTTCACGAGGAAGGCTATCTCTTCATCGATGACCTCCCAGGGGAGGAGGTCCGGATAGCGACGGGCCAGCGCCTCTCCCGGCCTCTCCCGCGGTTCGAAGACGCGGACCCCGTATCCCTTGCGCAGGCAGTCCCACGCGGCGGCGAGGCTGCTGAGGCCGCTGCCGCCTATGGCCACTCGCTTGCCCCGGGGAGGCAGAAGGAAAAGCTTCTGAGTCTCTGCCGAACCCCGGCGGCACACGCAAAAGCGTTCCAGGGCGCCGATGCGTATGACCTCTCCCGCGCAAGACCGCTTGCAGGGCACCTCGCAGGGAGCGTCACAGACGCGACCGAGGATGCCGGGCAGGGGCATGGTCCTCTCAAGGACCTTGAGCGCCCCCGTTTCGTCCTCCCGTGCCAGGCACCCGACAAAGGCGCGGACATCGACGTGCAGAGGACAGGCCGCCGAACACCACGGCGGCTCGTCCTGAATGCACTGTTCTTCCCGTTGACGCAGTTCTTGCTGGTCCACCTTTTAGCCCTTTCTATTTCAGGGCGTTAAGTCCCGCGAGGACCTTTCCCGGCAGCGCCGGAAGATGCCTGATGCGCACCCCCGTGGCATCGTATATGGCGTTGATGACAGCCACGTGGGACGACGTCAGGGGAAGCTCGCCCACCCCGGCGGCGCCGAACGGCCCGTTCTCACGGGGTGTCTCGATATAATGGATATCGATCCTGTCGGGGATATCCTTCGGATACGGGAGTCCGCAGGCGTGAAGGGTCGTATGCTTCTTCAGGTCTTCGAAGTCCTCGGTGAGGGCAAGACCGATACCCTGTGCTATGCCTCCGTAGATCTGGCCGTCGACGACCAGTTTGTTGTTGATACTGCCCACGTCGGCCATGACGGTGAACCCTTCCACGGCGGTCTTCCCCGTATTCGTATCGACGGCGACCTCGGCCATGAACATGCCGTACATGTAAACGGGAAAAGGTGCTCCCTGCGCGGTCTCCAGCGAGCAGGCGGTGCACATGGACGCCGTCCAGACGCCGGAATAGGAAACGGCCAGCTTCTCGGCCGCCATCTCCTGGTAGGTGCGATAGGTGCCGTCAGGTTTTCTCATGGCGGCCACCAGCATTTCGCAGCCATTCTTGATGGCGTTTCCCGTCATCACCTGGGAGCGGCTGCCCCCGGCGGGACCGGCGTTGGGCGTAAGGGCCGTGTCGTTCATGACGAGGTGTATCCGTTCCGGGGTGAGCCCCAAGGGCCTCAAGGCCTTGTGCGCCGTGCCCAGGGCACCCATGTCGGCCCCCTGACCGTGGTCTTCCCAGGCGTTGAAGACCGTCACGCTGTTGTCGGGGTTCAACTCCACGCGGATCTCGGAGCTGTCAGGCCCGTCGAGGCCGCAACCATAAATACCAAGGGAGATGCCGACACCCTTCCTGACGTCCCCGGTGGAGTCCGCTTTCGCCTTCCTTTTTGCTTCCTGGTAGAGGGGACGCAGCTTATCGATCATCTCGGCAAAGCAGAAGACCTCGGGCGTCTGACCCGTCGGCGTCGTGTCCCCCGACCGGTAGACATTGCGCGCCCTGAGCTCCAGCGGGTCCTCTCCCATCTTCGCCGCCAGTTCGTCCATCAGGCTCTCCCCGGCAAAAAAGCTCTGGGGTGAACCGTAGGCCCGAAAGGCCGATCCCCAGGCGTGATTGGTGCAGACCGTTCTGCCCTCGCCCCTGATGTTGGGGATCCCGTAACCGGCGCCGATGAACTGGGCCCCGCGCACGGTCACCAGGTCCCCGAACTCGGAATAGGGCCCGTGGTCGACGCTCCAGTCGCTTTCCATGGCAAGGAGTTTTCCCTCCCTGTCGGCCCCGTATCTCACCTTCATCCAGAAGGGGGAACGCTTGCCCGTGTAGGTGAGGTGCTGATAGTAATTGTAACGGAGGAAGACGGGTCGGTTCGTTGCCATGCAGGCCACACCGAGGAGGGCCTCCATGGTGGGACTGAACTTGTATCCGAAGGTGCCTCCCGAGGGGTTCTGAATAAGACGCAGTTTCTCCGGTTCAACTCCGAGCCCCGGGGCGATCATGGCGTGATGGAGGTGGATCCCGATGCTCTTGGAATGGATGGTGAGCCGGTCTTCGTCGTCGTAATACGCGAAACCCACGTCTGTCTCCATCGTCATGTGGGGCTGACGCTGCAGGTAATACTCCCCTTCCACAACGTGGGCCGCCGAGGCCATGATGGGCGCCGTCTCTTCTCCCTTCACGATGGGGATCCGGAAATAGATGTTCGGCGTCCCCGGGTGGATCTCAAGGGCGTCCTCCGCCATGGCGGCAGGCGCGCTCATGTATCCCGGCAGTTCCTCGAGGTCGACCCTGACCTTTTCGGCCGCGGCGTCCGCGTGAGCCTGCGTGTCGGCGCAGACGATCGCGATGGCGTCGCCGTACTGGTACACCTTGTCGTCACACAGGATAGGGCGGTCCCATCCGTCTCCGGCGTTGGTGGGAAAGGTGATAAGGCCGGTGATGCGGTTCTTGCCCTTCACATCCCTGTGGGTGACCACCTTGAAGACCCCCGGCATCCTTTCGGCCTCCGAGATATCGATGTTCTTGATGTTCGCATGGGACACCTTTGCCTGGGCAAGCGCCAGGTGAAGGGTATCGGCGGGCATCTTGATACCCAGGTCGTCGCCGTAATCCATTGTGCCCGTCACTTTGGCCACAGCCGACGGCCTCGGGTACTTGCTGCCCCAGATCTCGCCGTCCGCGGGCATCCTGAAGAGGAGCTCCGACGCGTCCATTTCGCCCCGCATCACCTTCGCAGCGTCCATCACCGCGTCGACGATCGGCTTGTACCCCGTGCACCGGCATGCATTCCGGTGCGTATTGAACCACTCACGCACCTCGTCCCTGAATGGGTTCGGATTCTGTGCCAGGAGCGCCTTTGCCGAAACGATGAACCCCGGCGTGCAGAACCCGCACTGCGCGCCGCCGTGGGCGATCCAGGCCAGCTGCAACGGATGCAGGCTGTCCGGCGTTCCTACCCCTTCGATCGTCGTCACCCGCGCCCCGTCGGGAACCTTCCCCACCTTCGTGATGCAGGAGCGCACCAGCCTGTCGTCCACGATCACGTTGCACGCCCCACACTCACCCTGCCCGCAGCCGATCTTTGTCCCTGTCAACCCAAGCTGCTCCCGCAACACATTCGCCAGGGTCTCATCGGCAGGGGCAATGATGGTCCGATTGACGCCGTTGACATTTATCGTTTTCTTGATCATTGAGGCTCCTCCTTTTTACGTGATCCTTTCTATCATCTTTCTACCCAGGGCATCCGCCCGACATGATCCAACGCTTTCAAAACAATTATGACACACTCTTACGAATTTGTTTACCCCTCCCATCACCGGCGCAGCGATTCTCCCTGTTTTATTACTTCCGGAAGGGGAAAATAGTCCCATGCAAAGGCGAAAGACCTTGCCTCTCGCCCGTTCGTCGCTTGCGCTCCTCTCTCGAGCCCGCAGAGGACGCAGAGAAAAGATTCGGCCGGATCTCGGAGCCTCCCGAGATCCGGCCGGCTTTGCATCCCGTCTGAGACGGGAGGCAAAAGAAAAGTTGTGACTTCAGGTGGGAGTGATGGGGAGGGGAATCTGCAGGTTGAGGCACTATGGGGGTTGGAGGATGATTATAGGACCTATGGGACATAGAGGACTTATAGGACCTATGACTACAGGGGGGATGAGGGGGACAGCTTGCTCAGAATAAGGATATTCTCTTTCTCTCCCGCCGGGACGGCGGGATGAGAAGGCCGCCGGATTTTGGGAGGCTCCGAAATCCGGCGGCAGTCTTTTCTCTCATTTCAGTCTTTCTCTGCGTCCTTAAGCGGTCTTGAGCGAAGCGGGCGAGAGATAATGTATTTAAGTCTTTTCCCCGCCTTCAAGCGCGCGGCGGAGGGTTTCGATTTCGGTTTCGGTGAGGGTCTTCCTCTGCTTTACCATCTCGAGGGCCATCTTCGAGAGCGCCAGGTAGATCTCCCTGTGGAGCGGCATGTCTTCCATGGCGGCAAGGTGGGAACGGACGGTCTTGTCGTCTCCCCGCACGACGGGACCTGTCAGCGCCGCGAGGGGGCCCCGCGTCTCGATGTTCTTCATCGTTGCCCGTATGATGGGGAGGAAAGGATCGAGGCCGACGTCTATCCTGTCCATGACACCCGTCCCGGAGTACATGAGGGCCGACAGGAGATTGCAGACGAAGACGGCGGCAAGGTGGTAGAGGACCTTGTCCTTTCCCGCGATGGTGTGGACCGCGGCCCCGAGGTTTCCGGCAATGACCCGGAGCACGGCAAGGGCCTTCTCGTCACCTTCGATGAATATGCTCGTATCGGGAAGGACCTCGATGGCGCTTTCGATGTCGGGAAAGGTCTGCAGCGGGTGGAGTGATCCCAGGTGGGCCCCCTTTCGGTCGAGAGGGGAGAGGATCGACGAGGGATCGGCGCCGCTCGTGTGGAAGAAAAGCTTTCCCGTCACGTCATCGGCCGCCTCGAATATGGCCCGCGCGAGGCTGCTTATCTCCCTGTCCTGCGTCGCAATGGCCACGACGTTGCAGCTTCCCACAACCTCCATCACGTCCGCCGTGTAGACCATGTCGGCACCCAGGAAACCGCGGGCCGTCTCCAGGGCCGAAGGAAGCCTGTCGGCGATGGCACAGACGTCAACCCCGTTGCCCCGGAGAACATAACCCAGGGAAATGCCTACTTTTCCAGCTCCTATGATTCCGATCTTCATTTCTTCTCAAAGACCTCTCTCGGAAAAACGAGTATGTTCCTCAGGATCTCAAGTGATTTAGTGCCCACCGTTCCCACGTAGTTCGTGCTGATATCGGGATCGTCAAATGACCCTGAGATGTTGTATGTGACATAGAGGAATCCCTTGTTCTTGTTCTTGAGGATGCTCCTCAGGACGGGTATCTTGTCGATCGTCCTGTCGAGCGCTACAAGCGGCGACACCTCGAGCGTCCCGGTGATCGTCTCCTTGTTGATGTCGATGTCGCCCGTTCCCGTTATGACCATGGAGGGACTGTCGAGGAGAAAGTTGCTCGTGTGATAGACCCCCTTATTGATGGTGAAGGATGCACCCGTCTTGTTATAGGCCAGACCGTCCTTGCCGAAATCGATCTTGCCGCGCACAAGGTCGTACACGTTGAGAAGGGCGAATATCTTGGAAAGAAGCTTCCACCTCTTGATGACCCCGTCCCTGCTGTACACGGCCGTGTCGCCGCCGAGATTGGCCTTGAAGTCCTTCATCGTCCTTCCCTCCGTCTTGAGGGTGCCCGTGATGAAGGCCTCGCCGGATATCTCCTGCGACGTGCCCCCCAACGCTGCCATGAAGAGCCCTGCCCTGACCCGCGTCATCCTCCCGTTCGTATACAGGGACGGGACCCGCCCGGAAAGGTCCAGCATGCCCTTCATGTCCATCTCGCCGTCGAAGACACGCAGCTTCATGTCGGACACGTTTATCTTCCGGTCCGTCATGAAGGCCTTTACCTCGAGGTCCCTGGCCGGAATGCTGCCGAAGCTGACCTCCTTTGCCCTCAGAGACAGGTTTCCGCTCGACCGTGCGAGGACACCATCCTTGCCCATGCTCTCGAGTTTGAACTCCTTGCCGCCCCCGAAATCCGCCATCTTGAGCCTGTCCATGCTCACCAGCAGGTCGAACTTCGGCCGCTCGAAGCCCGTGACCTTCAGAGATGCCGTCTTGAGAACGCTCTCACCCGTTTTCAGTCCACTGACGGTGACGTCGAACTCGTGGCCGCGGAAACCTGCCGTGAGGTCGATGTTGGCAAGGACCTTCGGGATCCCGGGCACCTTCATGAAACCCTTCCTCATCGATGCGGACCCGACGACCCAGGGAAGCTTCGTCACGGGGAAACGGAGATCGTTGACGGTGAGGTCGAGGGAGACCTCGCCGCCCCTCACGTCCTCACCGAGGGAGAAGAGCGATGCGGCCTTTCCCGTGTCCTTTGCGCGCAAGGTTACACGGCTGTCGATCCTGCCCTCGTCGCTTATCCTTCCCGAGGCACGGAGGTTGATCGTGTCGAGGTTGCCCGAGATCTCATCCACAACTATCTCGCCCGTCCGCTTCCGCGTGAATCTCACCGCCGCCCTGCTCTGGACTCCCTTCGTCTTCCGTATGAAACCCGGGACGGCGAAGACCACATCATCCATGTTGACGTTCCCGTTCGCTCCTATCTGCCCGTCGGCCACCGTCACATGGACGTCGACGAGGGCCTTTCCCGATGCCCGGACGGTCCTTCCCGCCATCCTGCCGGGCAGTCCGGGATCGATGTGGCCTTTCAGGGAGGCGGCAAGGCCTTCGGGGCCCCACTTACCCTGCATGGTCACGTGGGTTTCCCTGCCCGTCACCACCACGGAGTCGAAGGTCATCTCCCGGCCGGCGAGTTTGAAGGGGCCGTCCACCGCAAAGGACTGCCCCCTCCAGGAGAGCTCGGCGCCTTTTATTCTGCCCAACCCTCCCAGTTTCAGCGGGTCCTTCCCCCGTCCGCTGTCGACCTCGACCGTGCCCTCCGCGGTTCCCCTGTGGACCACGACATCCCTTATGTCCACAAACTCACCGACGTGCTGCAGATCGATGACGTACTTTCCCGCCAACTGCATACGGGGCTTCTTCCCGAACTCCATGGTCCCCTTGAGGTCGTGGAAGGAACTGGCTTTGAAGAAACCTTTGCCGTCCGACAGGATCCCCTTGTCATCCATCATCTCAAGGACACCGGAGACATCGGTGAGGCGCTTGCCCTCGTATTCGCCCGTGATACCCTTCAGTTCCAGTTCGGCGACAAGGGGTTTCTTCTTCTCATAGGTCAACTTCCTGATCTTCAGGGACCCGTCCCTGACATATGCCCAGACGTCATACCCCACCCCGTCCATCTTAAGGTATTCCCTCACGGAGCTCATAGGTATGAGGCCCGAGGTGATATCGAGACGGGAGAAAAGGATGTTCTTCATACTCACGTCGATGGTGAAGGGGGCGTCCCCGTATTTCGTGTCGTACACAGCTATGTGAATATCGGGTCCTTTCGTCGTGATCGTGGACTTCGCCGTCACCCTGTTGACGACAAGGGGCTTCTTGAGCCAGGTGTCCCGTATGGTGAGCCTCGGTGAATCGCATTTCCCCGTCAGGGTGAGGGCTCCCTCGTAGAAGACGAACTCCCCTTTCCCGTTCACGACCCCGCCCAGAATAGGGTCTATCTTCTCGAGACCGAAGGCGTCGACCTCGACGGAGCCTTTGACGCGGTGTTTTCCCCTGTCGACAATACTGTCCCCGACCACCCTGACCTTGCCGGCATGGTCGGGATCGGTGATGGACGCAACGAAACGCAGGGGTTTCTTCGTGTTGATATTCTCGGCGACTATGGATCCGATCACCAGTTTGCGGTTCCCGACGCTCACGGTACCGTTCGATACCTCGAGGAGCCCGATGGCGGTTGAGAGGTTTCCGCGGTCCATTTCGACCTTGCCGACGACGACTTCGAAGTCCTTGACCGTCAGACGCTCGAGGAATATTCCCCGCGAGAACCACATGCGGGCGGCAAGGGTCCCGACCTTGCCCGATATGGCCCCCTTGAACTGCATGTCCCCCAGGGTCAGGCCCACCGTGCCGTCGCTGAAAGACATGTCCGCTCTTTCGATCCTGACGGCGATCCCCGTTGACCGAGCAAGGACATGGGACAGGACCGCGGGCAGGTTGTGGGTCACGACGACGATCCCGAGGACCACGGCCACAACGCACAGGGAGAGTACGGCAACGACCTTCTTCATCACGGTGTCCTTGCGAGGGCGAAAAGAGTGACGTCGGCCGAGCCTGCCGCCTTAAGGGTCCGCGCGGCCTCCGAGGCCGTGTATCCCGTCGTGAAGAGATCGTCGACGAGCAGGACGCGCTCCCCTTCGATGGACGACCCGTCCCGCACATGAAAGGCGCCCCTCACGTTCCTCCTGCGCTCCCTCCGCGACAGGGTGAACTGGTCCCGGGTACCGCCGCGCTTGACGAGCGTCCGGTGATCGAGGGTTCCACCCGTGATGGACGATATTTCCTCGGAGATGATGTAGGACTGGTTAAAGCCTCTCTCGCTGAGCCGCCTGCCCGAAACGGGTACGGGCACGATACGGTCGAAGGCGCCCCTCAAGGGGCGGACCTTCTCCCCGGCGAGCCGGGCGAGCCGCCTGCCGACATCCTTCCTGCCCCGGAACTTGAAGGCATGAACGGCATCCCGCAGACCCCTCTCGTAATAGAAACCATAGATGCCCCGGGAGAAACCCATCTCCGCCGCGCTGCAGGCCGCGCATGGAATGCGCCTTCCCAGCCATCTGCCGCACACAGGGCACACTTCGGTCTCCTTGACGGTCCTCAGATCGTCGATGCATCGTGAACAAAGGATGCTGCCATCCGCGCCGCAGACGACACAGGATTCGGGATAGAAGAGGGCTAACGCGCAGTTGAAGAGGCTAAGCACCGTACTTGTCGAGCCGCCCTCCATGGGCAAGGGCCAGAGGCATGAGTTCCTTGCTGTATATGGTTCCCGCGCTCCCGACAATGCAGTTCTTCTCGTGAAAGGCAAGGCCGTCCGTCTCACCCGTTTTGGTGACGATGAGAAGGGGAACGGGATGCCAGCTGTGTCCTTTCAGCGGGCAGGGGGTCGAGTGGTCGCCCGTGATGACGAGAGCCTGGGGATCGAGGGCCGATATCCCGGGCAGGAATCTGTCCACATCCTCGATCGCCTTCACTTTCTCCTTGAAATTGCCGTCCTCGCCGGCAAGGTCCGTCTCCTTCACGTGGAAGAAGAAGAACTGGTAGTCGTTGTAGTTCTTCTTCAGGATATTGACGGCCTCCTCGTAACTGCCGGGTTCCTCCTTGACATCCATGCCAAGGACCTTCGCGATGCCCCGGTACATGGGGTACGTCGCGATGGCGAGCGCCTTCATCCGGTATTTGTTCGCGAAGGGCGTTATGTCCGGTTTCTGGGAGAAACCGCGCAGCAGGGCCCCGTTGGCCACCGGCTCGGCCTTGAGCAGGTCCCTGACCCTGTCGATGAAACCGTTGACCACGCTGGCGGCGAATTCCGCGCCCGTCTGCTTCGCGGCAGTATACGCGAAGGGCTTGTTGTCCTTGTGGGGGTCGGCGTCGGCAAGTTTGTCACTCAAACCCTTGCCCCTGAATATGACGGCGAACCGGTGGGACTTGCCCGGTTTGATGATCACCTCGACACCTTCGACCTCTTTCACCGAGGCGGCAATGAGGGCACAGAGCCTTTCCGTCTCCTCCGTCGGGATCCTGCCCGCCCTGCGGTCGGTCACCACGTCTTCCCTGATGGTGCAGAAATTGGCGCGCGCGGCAAGGTCCCCGTCACGGAGGTCCATGTTGAGACCGAGGACCTCGAGAACGCCGCGGCCGATCTCGTTGGCCACGGGATCGTATCCGAAGAGGCTGAGGTGTCCCGGACCGCTGCCGGGAGTGATGCCCGTGCCGACGGGTGTGATCCTGCCGAGCACACCCCTTTGCATGGCCAGTCCGTCCATGTTCGGCTTCGAGGCGGCCTGAAGGGGCGTCTTGAGATCGAAGCCGGGGTTCGGGATATCCCCGAGGCCGTCGAGTATGAGAAAAATGATCTTGTTATCGTTCGATAAGAGAAGCTCGTCCATCATGATGGTTCACCTCGGGTCCATTCTGCCTCGTCGTAGAGCGTGCGCAGTTCGTTCATATCGGCGTGGAGGAATTCCTCCTTCTTCACATTGATCGTGTTCCAGCTGTAGCAGCTCTCGCAGAAGTCGCTCCACTCCTCCTTGATGGCCTGGCACTTGGTGCAGACGAAAGGTATGTACGCCTGTTGCTCCATCGGAAAGGCGCCCCGGAATTCCTCGACGGCGTTCTCCAGCTCTCCCCGGTGGATGTAGGCCTCGGCCATCGCCCGGTGAAGGCCCTTGAAATCTTCACCCTCGGCCACGAGGGTGTTGAGGGTATCGATCGCCTCGTCGATCATCTCGAGGCGCAGGCAAAGCCGCGCGTAGAGAAAAGAGATGAGGTGGTCCTCGGGAGAGATGTCAAGGACCCTGCGGTAGATCTTGAGGATGACCTCCGGATCGCCCCTGTCTATGTAAAGATCTTCCATTTTCAGCAGGAATTCCACATGGCCCGTCTTTGTATAACCCCTTCCGTAGACCCGACCGGCCTCGTTGAGCCTGCCCGTCTTCTTGTATGCCTCGCCGAGGAGGATGTAGGCGGGTATGAAACGCTTGTCCTCGCTTATGATCTCCTTGAGCTCGTCGATGATCTTCTCCGCGCTGGCGGAGAACCGCTCGTTGAAGAGGGTGCAGACCTTCTCGTAGCGGATGCCTATCAGGCGCCTCGTCTCTTCATCGGTCTTGACGTGGCGCCTGATCTTTACTTCCACGTCATAGGCGCCGTCCCAGTCCTTCTTCCATATGTAGAGGTCCCGAAGCAGCCGCGCTGCCTTGAGGCTCGATTCGTTCAGCCGCAGGATCTCCTTCAGTATGCCCTCGTTGCTGGTGTATTCCCTGGAGACCATGTTCACCTTGACCTTCTTGAAAAGGACGTTCTCCGTCTTCCCCAGGGCCGCCTCCGCAAGATCCAGGGTCTCCCTCGCCTTCTCGTAGTCCTCCATGGAGACGTAGATGTCGGCAAGGGCTATGTATGTTTCCTCGCGGCCGGGGTTCCTGCGGGAGAGCCTGTCAAGCTGTTCGATGGCCTTCTCCCGGTCCCCCTTGAGATCGTAGTGTCGCGCCTTTTCCAGGAGTCCGAGGTACTCCTCGCTCTTGCGCTCGGAGCGCTTCGCCATCCAGGACGTTATCGTGGTCTTCACGTCATAGAAGAAGCTGATGATGATGGATATGATGACACCAAGGCAGAAGGACGCGATGATGAACTCGGCCAGCGACAGTTCTACGGGCCGCGCCCCTCCGTAGTAGAACTTCACATTCTCGGGGTTCAGATGCGCTATGTAGAAATAGAAGACAAGAAAAAGCGCCAGAACGAAAAAGAATATCTTATACCGCATCCGTTATAAACCTTTCTCCTCCATTTGTCGCTTACAGGTTATACAATACCGTGCCACGGGATTTGCTTCAAGTCTTTTCTCGCTGATCTTCTCCTCGCATTCCTCGCAGATCCCATAGGTCCCCTTGCTCAATTTGTCGAGGGAGTTGTCGATGTCCTTGAGGATGGTGAGATCGTTGTCGCTGATGCTCATCAGGATGTCCGCGTTGTAAGTGTTGCTCGCCGCGTCGGCCATGTCCTGGATCCCATCCGTCCCGAGGTTATATGAATCCTCTTTGAGCTTCTTCGCCTTGTTGAGTATGTTCTCTCGCATTTTGAGAAGTCTCTTGCGGTAGAATTCAACTTTTTCCTTATTCATTCCCCACCTCTGTGTTCTTATTTTCGTTCTTGACCCTATGTCTTTTTGCTTCGATCCACAGGCTTTCCAGGTCGTAGAGTTCCCTGAGCGGTTCGAGAAAGATGTGGACGATGACGCTCTGATAATCGAGGATGACCCAGCGGCCCTCGTCGTACCCTTCCACTGCGAGCGGCCTCACTCCTTGCTGTTTCATGCCTTCCCGTATCCCGTCCGCGACGGTCCTCACGTGGCGTTCGCTGGTGCCTCCGGCGATGACGAAGTGATCGGCGATGTCCGTGAGACCGCTTAAGTCCATTATGACAACATCAAGGGCCTTTTTGTCATCCGCCAGTCTTCCGCATATCTCCACCATGTCATCGGTTTTCATCTGAGAACCTGTACAACCCCCTTTCAATTATTATCTTCTCCACACCGGGCGGCACGAGGTACCTGATGGACCGTTCGCCCCTGAGGAGATCTCTTATCTTCGTCGAAGAGATGTCCATCTTCGTCACCGGGTAAAGGTGTATCTTCCTGCCCGATTCGTGGCGGTACACACCATCTCCGAGAACCGTCAATTTCCCGCGCACGGCCCCGGGCAGCATCTCCGGAATACCGGACGGGGGCGAGGCTGGCCTAGTCATGACGATAAAACCGGCATGATAGAAGAGCTCTTCGTAATGGTACCACGTGTGTATCTCCCGGAAGGCATCGACACCGATGATGAAATAGATATCATCGAAACGCCTCTCCAGTCTTTTCAGCGTATCGATGGTGTAGGATACCCCTCCCCTTCGTATCTCCATGTCGGAGACCTTGAAAAAGGCATTGCCTCTGACGGCAACCCTCAGCATCCTCAGGCGCTCGCCGGGGAGCCCGCCCGCGGCTTCCTTGTGGGGAGGGACGTGGGAGGGGATGAAATAGACGCTGTCCAGGTGAAAATCCTCCCTGATCTCCTCGGCGACGCGCAAATGCCCCATATGCACCGGGTTGAAGGTTCCGCCGAAGACGCCTGTCGCCATTGTACCGTCCCTACGTCCGCAATTGCCCATCACCAAAGGCGATGAATTTCGTCACTGTGAGTTCCTCGAGGCCCATGGGCCCGAAGGCGTGGAGCCTCGTGGTGCTGATCCCCATCTCCGCGCCGAGACCGAGCTGGAAACCGTCGTTGAGCCGCGTCGAGGCGTTGACGAGCACCAGCGAGGAATTGACCTCGCGG
Source organism: Syntrophorhabdus sp. (assembly GCA_012719415.1). NCBI lineage: Bacteria > Pseudomonadati > Thermodesulfobacteriota > Syntrophorhabdia > Syntrophorhabdales > Syntrophorhabdaceae > Syntrophorhabdus > Syntrophorhabdus sp. The sequence continues at coordinate 16,414 of JAAYAK010000025.1, read as the reverse complement.
AGGAACCTCCAGGCCCTGTCGTAGTTCGCCGTTATGATCGCCTCCGTGTGGCTCGACCCGTACTTTCTGATATGGTCGATGGCCTCGTTCATGTCCGCGACGACCCTGATTGCCAGGGTGAGGTCGAGATATTCCGCTGACCAGTCTTCCTTCGTCGCCCTGCCGATGTCCTTGAGAATGGCCACCGTCCCCGGACAACCCCTCATCGTCACACCCTGCCGGGCGAGTTCCCTGTGTGCCTTCGGGAGGAAGGCCTTCGCGATCTTCTCATGGACGAGGAGCGTCTCGAGGGCGTTGCACGTTGCCGGCTTCTGGACCTTGGCGTTGACGACGACGTCGACGGCCATCTTGAGGTCCGCCTCGTCGTCGATGTATACGTGGCATACACCCTTGTAGTGCTTGAGAACGGGTATGCGGGAACGTTCCACGATGTTGCGGATAAGGGCCTCGCCTCCCCGCGGTATGACGAGGTCTATCTCTTCCTCCCTTTCGAGAAGGGTGTAGATGTAGTCGCGGTCCGCGGTATCCACGAACTGGACGGCATCCGGGGATATCTTCGATCCTTTCAGCGTCTCCACGATGAGCCGGTAAAGGGCCCTGTTGGAATGGTACGCCTCCGACCCCCCTTTCAGGATGACGCAGTTGCCGCTCTTCAAGCAGAGGGAAAAGGCCTCTATGGTCACGTTGGGGCGGGACTCGTAGATGATGAGGATGACGCCGATGGGGATCCTCATCCTGCCCACGAGAAGATTGTTGGGCCTTTTCCAGACCTTGACGATCTCCCCGACGGGGTCCGGAAGGGCCGCCACATCCCTCAAGCTCCCCTGCATCTCCCTTATCAGCTTGTCGTCGATGCGGAGACGGTCGATGAGGCTCTTCGCCATGCCTTCCTTCTCGGCGGCGCGGACGTCCTTCATGTTCTCTTCGTACAGGTAGTCCTGGTTCTTCCCGAGCGCGTCGGCAAGGCGCTCAAGCACGCCGTTCTTCTCGTCCGTGGACGCGTGTGCCAGTACATCGGACGCGCCTTTCGCCTTCTGAGCAAGCCTTTCCGGTCTCATATCACCACCATGTTGTCCCTGTGGACCACTTCTTCCGTGTATTTATATCCAAGCTCCTTCTCTATATCAAGACTTTTCAGGCCCTTTATCCTGTCCATCTCGGAGGAGGAGTAGTTCGCGATGCCCCGGGCGACGACAGTCCCCGAAACGCTCTTCATCTCCACACAGTCGCCGCTCGTGAAATGGCCGTCGGTCCGGACGACGCCCGACGGCAAAAGGCTCTTGCCGTTCTCCACCACGGCACGCTCGGCGCCTTCATCGATCACTATGACGCCCTTCGGTTTGAAGGCGAAAGCGGTCCACCACTTGCGGCGGGCAAGCTTCCGCCCGGGGAGGAAGAGGGTACCGACCTCACGCCCGTCGACAACCCTCAGGATCACGTCCTTGCTGCCCCCGAGGACGACGCGCGTGGGTATCCCGTACAACCCCGCCTTTTTCGCGGCCTCAAGCTTGCTCACCATGCCGCCGACGCTCTTCTCGCTCGCCGACTGTGCCGCCGTCCCTTCTATCTCCTCGTCGATCCTGTGGACAACGGGGATCATCTTCGCGTCGGAATAGCGGTTGGGATCGCGGTCGAAGAGCCCTTCCACGTCGGAGAGAATAAGAAGAAGGTCCGCCGTCGCGATCTGGGCGATAAGGGCCGACAGGTTGTCATTGTCGCCGAACTTTATCTCCGTGAAGGAGAGGGCGTCGTTCTCGTTGATGACGGGGACGATGTCCATCTTGAGGAGGGTATCGAGCGTATTCGTCAGGTTGAGACAGCGCGTCCTGTTCTTTATGTCTTCATGGGTGAGCAGTATCTGGCCCACCTTCATGCCTTTCTTCTCGAAGTTCTCGCGGTACATTTTCATGAGGAGCACCTGGCCGATCGATGCCAGGGCTTGCCGCTTCGCGATCTCTTTCGGCTTTCGGACGAGGCCGATGGTCTCCATGCCGCAGCCGATCGCTCCCGAGGAGACAATGATGACGTCGATGCCCTTCTCCTTGACCTTCCTTACCTGCCGGGCGATGTCCCCGATCCTGCCGGTGGAGATCCTCTTCTTTTCGTCGAGCAGGACGGAGGTCCCTATCTTGATAACGAGACGGTTCATGTGCGCGCCGCTTTTCTTCATGGTTCAGACCGCCCGGGTGAGGTTCTGCCTCAGCGCCTCGACACCCCCGGAGATCGCCGAGACGAGATCGTCAATTCCTGCGAGGGTGAGGGCGCTGACGACGACCGCCTTCTCTCCCTTCCTCGTGAGATATGACCTCCACCGGGCGGCCACGTCCGGGGTCACGAGGTCGGCCTTGTTGAGCACCACGAGCCTTCGCTTCTCAAGCATCGCCTCGCTGTAGCTTCCCAGTTCCTCGAGAAGGGTCCTGTAGTCTCCCTTCACGTCGCCGGAGGAGAGGTCGAGAACGATGAGAAGCGCGTTCGTCCTCTCTATGTGCTTGAGGAAGGCAAGCCCCAGGCCCCTGCCGCTCGACGCCCCCTCGATGATGCCCGGGATGTCGGCGATGACGAAGGTCTTTTCGTTGTCATCGAGGACCCCCAGGGCAGGGGTGAGGGTCGTGAAGGGATAATCGCCGACCTTGGGTCTCGCCTGGGTGAGGCGGGAGATGAGCGTTGATTTCCCTGCGTTGGGATGGCCGACGAGGCCGACATCGGCGAGGAGCTTGAGGTCAAGGTGAAGCCAGCGCTTCTGCCCTTGCTCTCCGGCATCGAACTCAAGGGGGGCCCGGTGGGTGGAGGTGACGAACCTCGTGTTTCCCCTGCCGCCCCTGCCGCCGCTCGCCGCGACGCGGGTCTCACCGTCCTTGAGAACCTGGAACAAAAGCTCCGAGGTATCACGGTCGTAAACAACGGTGCCGAGGGGCACGCTTATTATGACGTCCCTGCCTTCCCTGCCGGTCTTGTTCTTTCCCGCTCCGGCTTTTCCGTTCTCAGCTTTGTAGTTGCGCTTGTATCTGAAATCGTGGAGGCTTGCGAGGTCTTTCTTCCCTGCTATGATAACGTCTCCTCCCTTCCCGCCATCACCGCCGTCGGGTCCGCCTCGCGGAATGAACTTCTCTCGTCGGAAACTTACACAGCCACTCCCACCTTTTCCGGACTCAACATATATGATCGCTTCATCTATGAACTTCATCAAACAGGTACGACATGCGCCCTTCTTCTGTCACCTGCCATGTCGAACCTCACGATCCCGTCTATCAGGGCAAAGAGGGTGTCGTCCTTGCCGATGCCGACATTCTGTCCGGGATGGATCTTCGTTCCGTGCTGTCTGACGATGATGCTTCCGGCCTTTATGGCCTGGCCGCCGTATATCTTGACGCCGAGTCTCTGACCCTTGCTGTCCCTGCCGTTGCGTGAGCTTCCGCCCGCTTTCTTGTGCGCCATGTTATGCCTCCACTGTGATCTTCTCTACAAGCAGTTCCGTGAAAGGCTGCCTGTGGCCTCTTTTGACCTTGTAGTCTTTCCTTCTCTTGTACTTGAAGACCGTGACCTTCTTGTCCCTGCCCTGCGCCACAACCTTTCCGTTGATATATGCACCTGAGACATAGGGGCTTCCAATGAGTGTGGTCTCTCCCGTATTGACGGCAAGAACGTTTTCGATCTTCACTTCGTCGCCTTCCACTCCGGCGAACTTTTCGAGCCTCACTTTCTTACCTTCTTCGATCCTATACTGCTTCCCGCCGTTCTCAATGATCGCGTACATGTGATACTCCTTACCTTAGGTTCTGAAAAAAACTACATATATTATGATAAGGACGCGGAAAAAGTCAATAGAAAGGAGTACCTTGCCCATGGCCCCACCCAAAACTATGGACTTTTGGCCCGCTATCCGTTATATTGATGTGCATCGGGGCGTAGCGCAGCATGGTTTAGCGCACCTGCTTGGGGTGCAGGAGGCCGCAGGTTCAAATCCCGTCGCCCCGATATTCTATTTCTCGAGACCGGGTACTTCTTGCTTATCCTTCTCACCAACGACGACGGTATCCATTCAAGGGGGATCGTCACCCTCGGCAGGCATCTGTCGGAAAAACACGACGTGTACATGGTCGCCCCGGAGCGTGAACGGACATGCGTCGCCCACGCGGTGACGCTCCACAAACCGTTGAGGGTCCGCGAGCTTTCCCGCGGCGTGTACGCGACGAACGGCACGCCCGCTGACTGCGTTCTCCTCGGCGTCCACGCCGTCCTCCCCCGGCGACCCGATCTCGTCGTCTCGGGGATAAACACGGGACCGAACATGGGCCGGGACGTGAACTATTCCGGCACGGTCGCGGCAGCGAGGGAAGGGGGCTTCCTGGGGATCCCGTCGATGGCCGTTTCCGTCTGCGCACGGGAGGGGTTCCTCTTCGACGACGCGGCGGGGGTCGCGTGCATCGTCGTGGAGAGACTGACGGAAGGGGTCTTTCTCGAGGGCACCGTCGTGAACGTCAATATTCCCAACCTTCCGCGGGAAAGGCTCAAAGGTTTTTCCGTGACAAGGCTCGGCAAAAGGATATATAATGATATTGTTCACGAAAGGGTCGATCCGCGGGGCCGGAAATACTATTGGATAGGCGGCAACGGTGAAAGATACGAACGCAGGCGCGGTACTGACTTCTACGCCGTAGAGAAGGGCTACGTTTCCATCACACCCCTGGGTCTCGATATAACGGACGCCGGTTCGATGAAGATTTACCAAAAACACTTCAGGAGGTTGTTATGAAGATGACGTTATCCATTATCAAAGCTGACATCGGTAGCATCGGCGGGCATATCAAGCCCAGCAAGAAACTGATCAAGCGGGTGATAGAATTCGTAGAGTCCGAAGGCAAAGATCTCATGAGCGACTTTTTCGTGAGCCACACCGGTGATGACATCGCCATACTCTTCGCCCACACGAACGGAGTCGGTTTCGAGAAACTCCACAAACTTGCCTGGGACGCCTTCCTCGCGGGAACCCAGGTGGCAAAGAAGCAGGGACTCTACGGGGCGGGCCAGGACCTTCTGAAAGACTCCTTTTCGGGCAACGTCAAGGGCATGGGGCCGGCCGTCGCGGAGATGGAGTTCGAGGAGAGGCCGAACGAGCCCTTCGTCATGTTCGCGGCTGACAAGACGGATCCCGGCGCCTATAACCTGCCCCTTTACCTCATGTTCTGCGACCCCATGTACAACTCGGGGCTCATTCTCTCGCCCAACATGGCGAAGGGTTTCAAGTTCGTCATCATGGACGTGGAGCACACCGAGGGCGACAAGGTCATCGAGCTCAATGCTCCTGAAGAGTTGTATGATATAGCCGCCCTCCTCAGGGACAACGAACGCTACGTCGTCGAATCGGTCTATTCCCGGGAGACCGGCGAGATCGCCGCTTCCGCCTGCACCTCCCGGCTCCACAACATAGCCGGCAAGTACACCGGCAAGGACGACCCCGTCATGCTCGTCCGCTGCCAGGGTCCCTTCCCCGCCACGGGCGAGGTGCTCGCGCCCTTCAACATCGGCCACTACGTTGCCGGCTTCATGCGCGGAAGCCACACGGGTCCGCTCATGCCCGTCAAGATGAACTCCAGTGTGTCTTACTTCGACGGCCCGCCCGTCGTATCCGCCATGGGCTTCTGCGTCCACGAAGGCAAGCTGACGGAAGCGGCCGACTGCTTCGATCATCCCTACTGGGACTACATCAGGAACAACGTCTCGCGGAAGGCCACCGAGATCAGACAGCAGGGCTTCTCCGGCGCGGCAATGCTCCCTTACAGCGAGCTGGAGTACGGCGGCATCGTAAAGAAAATGGAGAAACTGGAACCAAAGTTCAAGGTTAGAGGATAAAAACGTTTTAAGTTTTAAGTGTTAAGTTTTAGGCAAAGACCGTGTCAGGCCTCAACCACTCAAGGCTTGACATGGTCTTTGTCTTTCACTTAAAACTTAACACGAGCTTTTGATATGAAATTTGTTATCGAAAATTTCGGTTGCCAGATGAATGACCATGATATGGAGAAGATGGGGTCCGTCCTCATCGATCACGGGCACGTGGCGGCGAAGGACGTCGACGATGCCGACGTCGTCATCGTCAATACGTGCTGCATCAGGGAAAAAGCGGAGCAGAAGTTCTACAGCCTCATGGGGAGGCTCCAGCATCTGCGCAGGAAAAAGGGGACCATCCTGGGCGTGACGGGGTGCATCGCCCAGCAGGAGAAGGAAAATGTATTCGAACGGTTGCCTTTCATCGATTTTTCCCTGGGCCCCTCCAGCATTCACCTGATAGCCGAGGCGGTCAAGAACGCCGCGGACCGCATCCGCACGTCCGCGTTCGGCGACAACGGGCGCTCGCCGTCCCTTCTTATCAGGCCCCATAACACCCGCAAGGGGGTCAAGGGCTACGTGACCATCATGAAGGGGTGCGACAACTTTTGCAGTTACTGCGTGGTGCCCTACGTGCGGGGGCGGGAAGAAAGCAGGAAAAGCGGGGACGTCCTTGCCGAGGTCCGCGAAATGGCGGAGCGGGGCATCGTGGAGGTAACACTCCTTGGCCAGAACGTCAACTCCTATAACAATGGTAGTGATGACCTCTCCTTCTCGGAGCTCCTGTGCGAGATAGACGCGATACCGGGGATATCCAGGCTCCGTTTCGTCACGTCGCACCCCAAGGACATCTCACCGGAGCTCATCGCCTGCTTCGGCACCTTGAAGACGCTCTGCGAATCGATCCACCTTCCCTTCCAGTCGGGCTCCGACAGGGTCCTCGCCCTCATGAACAGAGGCTACACCTCCTCGGAGTATCTTGCCAGGGTCGAGGCCCTCAAAGAACAATGTCCCGGGATCGCCTTCACGGCCGACTGCATCGTGGGCTTCCCCGGCGAGAACGAGGGCGATTTTGAGGCGACCATGAGGCTCATGGAGACCGTGCGGTTCGACGGGGTTTTCTCCTTCATATACTCGGCCCGGAGATCCACCGCCGCGGCCCTCCTCCCCGGCAGGGTGCCCCCGGCCATCGCCCACGAGAGGCTCAGCCGTTTCCAGAAGAGACAGAGGGCGATAACGCTCGACTCCAACAGGGCGATGGAGGGAACCCGTGTCGAGGTCCTCGTTGAGGGCCAGAGCAAGAACTCCACCGATGAACTGTCAGGAAGGACGCGGACAGGCAAGATCGTCAACTTCAGGGGCGACCCCGGGCTGGTTTACAAATTAGTGGAAGTGGATATAATAAAAGGGTATGCTAATTCATTACGGGGAGAACTACCGGATACCCCGGGGAGGTAGACGATGCTCAAAGAGATGAAGGTCGCCGGAATAACCGTCGACCCTTTTACCAATACGCCCATCGTTCTCCTGAAGGATTCGGAGGAAAAGGACGTCCTCCCCATCTGGATCGGGCTTCTCGAGGCATCAAGCATCGCAACAGCCCTGGAGAACATTGAGACGCCGAGACCCATGACGCACGATCTTATCAAGAACCTGCTCGACAGCCTCGGGGTAAAGATCCTCAAGATCGAGGTGAACGACCTCAAGGACAACACGTATTACGCCCTCATCCACCTCGACGTGAACAAGAAGAGGATGGTCATAGACTCGCGTCCCAGCGACGCCATCGCCATCGCTCTTCGCACGAACGCCCCCATCTTCGTCGAGGAAAGCGTCATCCAGCGCTCGGCGAAGGTGGACCTCGCCACTCAGAAAGGCGACAAGGTGGTCACGGAAAGCTCCGATTGGGAGGACATACTGGAGAACCTCTCTCAGGACGATTTTGGAAAGTACAAGATGTAGCATGATCGATCTGCACACACATACGCTGTTGAGCGACGGCGAACTCCTCCCCCTCGAACTCGCCCGCCGGGCAAAGGTCAAAGGTTATCGGGTACTCGGCATATCGGACCATGTGGACCAGACGACCATAGAGCATGTCGCCGTATCCATCCTGAAACTCCTGAAATACGCCGAGCTGCACGAGGGCCTGAGGATCGTGGCGGGGGCCGAGCTCACCCACTGTCCGGCGAAGCAGATCGGTGAGCTGACGGCGCTGGCACGCAGGCTCGGCTTTTCCTACGTTGTCGTCCACGGAGAGACCATCGCGGAGCCCGTGGAGGAAGGGACCAACGCCGCGGCTATCGAGGCGGGTGTCGACATCCTCGCCCATCCCGGCCTCATCACGCCGAAAGAGGTGGAGGCGGCGAAAGAGCGGGGGGTCCTTTTGGAGATAACAACGAGGAAGGGGCATTCCCTGACGAACGGTCATGTAGCGAAGCTGGCGAAGGCCGCGGGGGCCAAACTCGTCCTCAACACCGATTCACACAGTCCATCGGACCTCGTCACCGACGCGGAGGCCCTGAGGGTGGCACTGGGGGCGGGACTCGGCGAAGAGGATTTCACCGCCATGCAGCAGAACGCGGAAGCGCTCATCCGGAAGATAACAAGGTAAGGACAATGAAGCTCTCCATCAGTGACAGTGTCAGGAACATACCGTACTACCCGAAGGCCCTCATGTACGGCCACGAGGACGGATGGGTCCGCCTGTCGTCCAACGAGAACCCCTATCCCCCTTCGGAGAAGGTCTTCGAATCCATACTCGACGCCCTCTTCGCGATCAACCGGTATCCGGGAGGAGAAAAAGAGCTCAAGGACGACCTTGCGGGCCTCTACGGCCTCAAAGGGGACAATTTCCTCATCGGCAACGGCTCCAACGAACTGATCGAGATGACCTTCAGGGCCATGAAGCATGCCACACGCACGGGCGTCATCGTCACCGAGTCCTCATTCGCCTTCTATGACATCGCCGCCCGGATCTACGGGTACGAGACGACAAAGGTGCCCCTGACGGACCTCTCCACGGACCTCGGGAAGATAGCGGCCGCGATGGACGACCGGACCCGGATCATCTTCCTCAACAACCCCTTGAACCCCACGGGCACCATATACCACCAGGAGGAGTTCGAACGCTTCATCGGTTCCATCCCGCCCGACGTTCTCCTCGTCGTCGATGAGGCCTACGCCGAGTTCGCCGAGATCGAGACCTTCCCCAGAACACTCGCCTTTGTAGAAGAGCACCCCGTCCTCATCCTGAGGACCTTTTCCAAGGCCTACGGTCTCGCCGGCCTCAGAGTCGGATACGGGATAGGCGACGCAGAGCTTGTCTCCTTTCTCGACAGGACGAAGCAACCCTTCAGCATCAACCTCATCGCCATTCTCGCCGCCCGCGCCGCGCTCAACGACGACGTTCGCCTCGCCGCCGTCCTCGCCAACAACAGGGCAGCGAAAAGCTTCTACTACGACTCCCTGAAGGCGCTCAACCTCGAATACACACCCACGGAAGCCAACTTCGTCCTCGTCAAGCTTGGTCCCCGGGCCGAGGAGATCACGAAAAGGCTGTTTGAGCGAAAGGTCCTCGTGCGCTTTATGGGAGCCTACGGCCTGCCCGACTCCATCCGCATCTCCTTCGGCACCCCCCACGAGAACACTCGCTGCATCGAAGAGCTGAAAAGACTCCTTTAAGCCGCCTCAACAACAGCCTTGCCTCTCGCCCGTTCCTCACTTCGCTCGTCTCTCAAGCCCGCAGAGGACGCAGAGAAAAGATCCGGCCGGATTTCGAAGCCTTCCAAGATCCAGCCGGCCTTGCATCCCGTCTGCGACGGGAGGGACATGAAAAGAATCCTTTCCAGGTGGGGGGATGGAAGTCTTGGGGGGTAAGGTAGTATGGGGGTTGGAGGATGGGGTATAGGACCTATGAGACATATAGGACTTATAGGACCTATGACTACAGGGGGGGATGAGAGGGGATAACTTCTTCAGGATAAAGAGCCCATATTGTTTCTCTCCCGCCGGGACGGCGGGACGAGAAGGCCGCCGGATTTTGGTAGGCTTCGAAATCCGGCGGCAATCTTTTCTTTCTTTTCTCCTCTCTCTGCGTCCTCTGCGGTCTTGAGCGAAGCGGGCGAGAGATAATATCTTTGAGTTTGCCCCCGCTCTTACCGCACGATGAATACAACGAACGGGCGTGAGATAAGGTCTTTGAGCTTGCCCCCGCTCCCACCCCTCTCCCCGCGCGGTGTTGCGGGGTTCGGCTTTGAATTTCACTGAAAAGTGGTATATACTGACTACCTGGCATCAGTTTTTCAGGCTGCGGGAAACAACGTGACTCCGAGAAAGAACAAGATCATCACCATAGACGGTCCGAGCGGTGCCGGCAAGTCGACCATTGCCAGGCTCCTCGCTTCGACGGCCGGATACACGTACATCGATTCCGGCGCCATTTACCGCGGCATCGCATACGCCTACAAGACGAGGAAGAACGAGGAGACCATCGAGGAACTCCTCCAGACGCTCCCTCTATCCTTCGAGTTCGGTGGTGATACGCGGGTCGCCCTGGCGGGCAGGGACATCTCCGGCGAGATCCGGCAGCCCGATATCTCACTGCTCGCATCCTCTCTGTCACAAAAACAGGTCGTGAGGGATTACGCGAACGCGATCCAGCGCAAGCTGGCCGGACAGGGGAAGGTGGTCCTGGAAGGGCGCGACACGGGCAGCGTCGTTTTCCCTGACGCCGATATCAAATTCTACCTCGACGCCCGTCCCGATGAACGGGCAAACCGCAGATATAACGAACTTGTGTCGAGGGACCCGGGCCACGCCCTGTCCGCAGTGAGGGAAGACATGGAAAAGCGGGACAGGAACGATTCCGAACGGGCCATCGCCCCCCTCGTCGTCCCGTCCGACGCCATAGTCCTCGACACAACGGGAACAGATGTGCAGGGCGTCCTCAGGATGGTCCTCGCGCATATCGATAAGGAGGACGGCTCGTAGAATGAAGGTGGTCAAAACGAAGAACATCGGCTTCTGTTTCGGGGTCAAGCGCGCCATCAAGATGGTCCTCAAGGCCGCCGGGGAGACGGGTGGAAAGGTCTTCACGCTGGGACCCATCATCCACAATCCGCAGATGGTGAACCTCCTGAAGGAAAAGGGCGTCACCCCTGTCGATGATGTCCGCGAGGTCACGGACGGAACCATCGTCTTCAGGACCCACGGCATACGGAAGGATGAAGAGGAGTATGCCCGGACAACGGGCCTCAAGATCATAGACACGACGTGCCCCTTCGTGAAGCGCGTTCGAAAGCACGCAAAGTACCTCGAGAAGAGCGGCTACCAGGTCGTGATCGTCGGCGACAGGAACCACCCCGAGGTCAAAAGTGTCTTGAGTTATTTGGATAACGATGGTATTGTACTACAGGAACCAACAACATTGGCCGCCAGGAAGGTGGGAGTTGTAAGCCAGACCACCCTCGATAAAGGCACCTTCGTCGGCATCGTCAAGGAGCTCATCGCAGGCGTGGAGGAGCTGAGGATCTACAATACAATTTGCGAAAGCACCCAGATACGACAAAATGAGGCCATAGAGTTATCGGGCAGTGTCGATATGATGTTGGTAGTAGGGGGGAAGAACAGTTCCAACACCACAAAACTCTACAAGGTCGTTCACAAGGTACAACCAAACACCCATCATATCGAAACCGTTGACGATCTCCGGCCGGAATGGTTTCAGAACGTATCCCGCGTGGGTTTGACGGGAGGCGCATCAACTCCCGACCTTATCATAGATATTGTTGAGGGGCGTGTAAAAAACTTTTAGGGGGCACAGGACCATGGTGGAGACAGATTCCGGGACACCGAAAGATAACTCACAGGAGGACATGCAGGCCCTGTACGAAACGTCGATGAAAAGCCTGCAGGAAGGCAATGTCCTGAAAGGCAGGGTGATCAACATCACCGGCGATTCGGTCATTGTGGATGTGGGTTTGAAGTCCGAGGGCATAGTCTCCCTCCAGGAATTCCCTCCGAAAGAAGGAGAGGCCCAGCCTGTCAGCGTCGACGACGAAGTGGAAGTGATGGTCGTCGGCAGGGAAAAGGAGTCGGGTCTCCTGAGACTCTCGAAGAGGAGGGTCGACGAGATAAAGACCTGGGAAAAGATCGACAGGTCCCTCGAAGACGGGACACCCCTGGAAGGCCATATCCTGAACGAGGTCAAGGGCGGATTCATCGTCGATATGGGTATCAACGCCTTCCTTCCGCTTTCGCAGGTAGACATCAAACCCGTCAAGAACCCGGCATCCTTCGTGGGAAGGAACCTGAAATTCAAGGTCATCAAGTCCAACCGGAGAAAGGGCAGCATCATCGTTTCGAGGCGTGTGCTCCTCGAAGAGGAACGGGATAAGAAAAGGCAGGAATTCTGGAAGAACGTCAAGGACGGACAGATCCTGTATGGCTTCGTCCGGAACATCACCGACTACGGGGCCTTCGTCGACCTCGGCGGTGTCGACGGTTTTCTCCACATAAACGACGTGACATGGGGAAAGATAACCCATCCCAAGGAATACCTGAGGATCGGGGACGAAGTGAAGGTCAAGATCATAGCCATCGACACCGAGAAAGGACGTGTCTCCATAGGCATGAAGCAGCTCAAGACCGACCCATGGCTGAAGATAGACGAGAAATACCCCGTCGGAAGCAAGGTCAAGGGCAAGGTCGTCGGGATCGTGGAATACGGCGCATTCGTGGAACTGGAGCAGGGACTCGAGGGACTGCTTCACGTCAGCGAGATGAGCTGGGACAAGAAGTTCAAGAACCCCGCGAAGCTCGTCAACAAAGGCGACAACCTGGAACTCGTCGTCCTCAAGATCGACCTCGAGAAGAAACGCATCTCCCTGGGCCTCAAACAGCTGGCCCCTGATCCCTGGGACGATCTCGAGGTGAATTACCCGCCCGGCTCCATCGTGAAAGGCAAGGTCAAGAACTTCACCGAATTCGGCATGTTCGTCGGTATAGGCAACGGCATCGACGGACTCGTGCACATGTCGGAGCTCTCCTGGTCCCGGAGGAAAAAGACGTTCCAGGAGCAGTTCAAGAAGGGCACCACCATAGACGCCTTTGTCCTCAACATCGACAAGACACAGAAAAAGTTCTCCCTCAGCATCAAACGTCTGAAGGAAGATCCCTGGAAAGGGGTGGCGAGCCGCTATTCCACGGGTGATGTCATCGAAGGCCACATAACGAGCATCACCGATTTCGGTGTCTTCGTCGAGATAGAGGAGGGGATCGAAGGCCTCGTCCACGTCTCCGAGATGGACGAACTCCAGGGTAAACAGCCTTCGGAGGTCTTCACCCTCGACGACACCATACAGGCAGCGATCCTCAACATAGACGAAAAGGACAAGAGGATAGCGCTCAGCACCAGGGTGCTTCGCAGGAAAGAGAACCGGGTGATCACGGAGACGCGCGAGGAGAATACAGGTGCTTTCTCAACTCTCGGCGACATTCTTGAACCGGCCATGAAGAAGAATGGCGGCGATACCACGGATTGATCCGAAGGAAGGAGAAGAATGACCATTAGCCAGGATCTGCTCGATATCCTCTGTTGTCCCAAATGCAAGGGCGACCTTGTCCTGACGGCCTCCGGGGACGGTCTCACATGCGCCGCCTGCCGTCTTCTTTATCCCATCCGGGACGGCATACCCGTGATGCTCATCGAGGAAGCCCTGCCGATCAACGGCGACGATCCGAAATAGGTTCGTGTGATCGCGGATATCGCAATCATCTTTCTTATCAAGGCACTGCAGCTTTGCCTCATGGCCCTGCCCGAGAGCGCTCGCCGGGGCACCGGTCGATGGCTCGGAAGGATGGGCTTCACCCTGCTGAGGAGACGTCGGAACATTGCCATCTCCAACATACGCAGGGCCTTCCCCGATCTCGCCCCCGGCGAGGCCAAAGACATTGCCCTCTCCTGTTTCCAGAAGCTCGGCACCAACATGATAGAGCTCATTCTCGTCCCCTTTCTCCCTCTCCGCGAGGTCCCGGAGCGGTTCTCCCTCGAGCCGAAGGACATCGTCGAGACAACCCTCGGGGCAGGCCGCGGTGTCATCGCGCTCACCTTCCACTTCGCCAACTGGGAGATCATGGGCATAACCTCCAGGCTCCTCAACCAACCCGTCGTGGCCCTCGCCCGGCCCCTCAAGAAACACGTCCGTCTCAACACCTTTCTCAATCGCCTCCGGGAATCGACGGGCCTGACCATCATCGTCAACGCCAACACCGCGAGGGAGGTCATGCGCCTGCTCAAGAAGAACGCCATCATCGCCATCCTCGGAGATCAGCGCGAAAAGCGGTCCCGCGGGGTCTTCGTCGATTTCTTCGGCCACAAGGTCCCCACATCGAAGGGCACCGCCATGATCGCCATGAAGACCGGCTGCCAGGTCGTCCCCTGCTATCCCGTGCGCAAGGGATTCCTTCGCTACACCATCATGTGCGGCCAGCCCATCCTCATGGAACGCGACGGCGACATCGACGACCTCATCGCGAAGAACACCCGCAAGATCAACGCCTTCCTCGAAGACATCATCCGCCAGTACCCCGACGAATGGTTCTGGGTCCACCAGCGGTGGGGAAGGAAAAGACCCGCTTGAATCGCTTGAAGGGGCACCGCCGACGGGCATTGCCGCTTGTCGGCAGGATGTGGCGCTGGCTTTTCAGGTCTTCTTTCTTCTATAGATCAAACGGTCTATGGTCCAGCCCAGTTTTGAGGTGCGGTTCATTTGGTCGCGTTTTTGGGACATCCTTTTTGTGATCCTGTCGCCGGAGAGACGTTCGTATGTGCGCAGGAAGATGAGGCGTTCCCTGTCGTCTATGGGGCGGCCGAAGAGAGAGGCGTACTTCCTGACGAATCTGTCGAGGCGCCAGAACATCCTTTCGTAATCGCTCGATGCCACTTCCTTGCGGTATGCCTTGTCGAAGTCGAGCAGGAAAAGCCCCCCGTTTGAGGTCGCGAGGACGTTCCTGAGATGCAGGTCGGGATGATAGACCCCCAGCCGACCCATCTCAAAAAGTGTGGAGGCGAGCTTCTTCGCCATCCTCAGTCGTTCCCTCACACCGGCAGAAAAAAAGTATGCCACGAGATCACGGGCATCGGGCAGAAAGAGGGACAGAAAGTAAAGTTTCCTGCAAGACGCTTGCTTTTCGACAACATAGCCCACCGGGCTGATCACCGGAAATCCTCTTTCCTCCAGGTAGGCCGTCACCTCAAGTTCCCTGAGAGCCCTTTCCTCGCCGAGGAAGTTGGCACCCGTCACCCCCCGGAGCCAGCCGCCATGGAAGTACTGCCTGCAAACCACCGTCCTGCCCCCAAACTCGAAGACCCCCGGCGCGCCCCGCCCCCCGGTGAACCTCCTTGCGGGCCTCTCGATCCCGGCAACAAGCTCTGCCATATCCACCGACTCCCCCCGGTGAACAAAGGCATACCTCCCTTCCCGTTCCCTCTTGAGTTTTCCCATTTTCCTGATTGTATACGATGCAAGCACATTTTTCCACGGAAACAAGAGAAAAGCCCCCCGGACGTCTATATGCCTGGCGGGCACATGCCAGCCATCAGGAACATTCTGTTTCTTTGTCTTTAGCCTGAGACCTGAGACCTGAAACTTGAGACCTGAAACTTGAAACCTGCAACGGTCTTCACACCTCCATCTCCATCCCGTCTTCCCCCAGGAGGTACGGTGCGTGGAGCACACCGGTCCAGTCGTCCCAGTCGGGATAGAGGTGGGTGAGAATGACGCGTTTCGGCTCCGCCTTCCTTACTATCCTGTCCAGGGCGGCAAAGTTCAAATGTCCCTTCACCTTCCGCTCGGGAAAGGCGCACTCGGCAACAAGTGTATCTGTCCCGTCGGCCAGCCGGACAAGGTTCGCGGAGACGTCGGTGTCACCCGAAAAGGTGACGGACCTCTTTTCGTCGATCCTCACGGCGATGCTTTCCGGATTGTGGTTCACGGGAGCCGTCGTGACGGTGAGCCCCGCCATCTTCCGGGAATCATTGACCAGCCTCAGCATGGTCAAATCGTAGGTCTTCGGTACGATCCAGGGATAAACCGCGCACAGCCCCCGGTAGAACCGGGCGAGGCCCTTCCCGCCGATGACCGTGAGCGGCCTTCTTCGGGGAACCCTCCCGTAGTTGCAGGCAAAAAAGAATGTGGAAAGGTCCGCCGTATGATCCACGTGGAAGTGGGTGAGGATTATGACATCCACGTCGTCGACTTCATATCCCCTCTCCAGGAGCCGCCTCACAACGGCCGGACCCACGTCGACAAGGACCTTCACCCTGCGCGCCGTCACGAGATACGCCGACGACCCCCGCTCAATTCTCGGAATAGCCGTCCCGGTCCCAAGGACAAGCAGCTTCATAAGGGGAAGAATAAAACAGATGAGCAGGAGAAATCAAGACAACGGAAAGACGGTTTGAACCGCTTGAACAGCTTGAGTGACTATGTTATAAAAGCCCCTTGCCCGACAGACAGTTAAAAGGCTACCATCTTTCTTGAACCATTAACAGTGGTGCAGGAACACCACAATTAAAAGAAAGGGAGGT
>JAAYAK010000024.1 GCA_012719415.1 Syntrophorhabdus sp. | reverse complement strand
GCGGATATGAGAATATCAGACGTCTTTATTCGGCCCCGTCCCCTGGCTTAATCCTGATCGAAAGACCATGACATAGAAAGGCAAAAAGGGCAGGTTACATTTACACTTGACAGTTGTCAGCCATATGAGAAAGGCAAAAAGGGCAGGTTACATTTACACTTGACAGTTGTCAGCCATATGGGATTCCGGCCTTCGCCGGAATGACGGATTGAGAGGGTGCGAAGGAATGACGGCGGAACACGATCTCAACCGGGAGCCAACTCAGTCAAGAGCCGGTCGAGCGGTTCAAGCGGTCCTTTTGACATGCCGTCAAAAGGACATTAGACTATAGCGTTATGCAGAGGTTCAGGCTTGTCAGTGATTATGAGGCAAAGGGAGACCAGCCCGCGGCCATCGACAAGATCGCCCGGAATATCGTCCAAGGGGTTGCCCACCAGGTGCTGCTCGGGGTTACCGGATCAGGCAAGACCTTCACCATGGCGAACGTCATCGAGCGCGTCAACAGACCGACCCTCGTCATTTCCCACAACAAGACCCTGGCGGCACAGCTCTATGCGGAGTTCAGGACGCTCTTTCCCGAAAACGAGGTCCACTTCTTCGTCAGCTACTACGACTACTATCAGCCCGAGGCCTATATCCCTTCCACGGACACCTTCATCGAAAAGGACTCCTCCATCAACGAAGAGATAGACAGGATGCGGCTCCTGGCAACAAACGCGCTCTTCGAACGGGAGGACATCATCATCGTCGCCAGCGTTTCCTGCATCTACGGCCTCGGCTCGCCCGAGACATATTACGGGATGCTTCTCAATATCGAGGAAGGACAGGTGATAGAACGGCAGGCCATCCTTCAACGTCTTGTTCAGGGCCAGTATGAACGCAACGACATAGATTTCTACCGGGGCAGGTTCCGCGTTCGCGGCGGCACGATAGACGTCTTCCCGCCCTACGAGGAGGACAGGGCGTTCCGGATCATCCACGATGAGGACAGGGTGGTGTCCATCTCCAGCATCGATCCCCTCACAGGCAAGGCCCTCGAACGGTTCAGGCGCGTAACCATCTTCCCCACCACGCACTACGTTATGCCCCGCCAGACGATAGACCGGGCGATCGCATCCATCGAGGAGGAGCTCGCCGCCCACCTCGACCTCCTGAGGTCCCACAACAAGCTCCTCGAGGCACAGCGCCTGGAGACGAGGACCAGATACGACATCGAAATGCTGCAGGAACTTGGTTACTGCTCGGGGATAGAGAACTATTCCCGTCATTTTACGGGCAGGGCCCCCGGCGAACCCCCGCCCACCCTCATGGACTATCTCCCGGCGAATTCCCTCGTTATGATCGACGAAAGCCACGTCTCGATGCCTCAACTCGCCGCCATGTATCGCGGAGACAGGTCGCGCAAGACAACTCTCGTCGAACACGGATTCCGTTTGCCGTCGGCGCTCGATAACCGTCCTCTCACCTTTGAGGAGTTCGAGGCACGGGAGAAACAGGTCCTCTATATATCCGCCACTCCCGCTCAATATGAACTCGCGAGGTCCCGGGGCTGCGTCGCGGAGCAGATCATCCGGCCCACGGGCCTCATGGACCCCGAGATCATCCTCAAGCCAGCGAAGGACCAGGTGGAGAACCTCATCATCGAGATAAAGAAGACCACTGAGGCGAAGGAACGGGTCCTCGTCACGACGCTCACCAAGCGTTTTGCCGAAGACCTCACGGACTTTCTCATCGACAGGGGAATCAAGACAAAGTACCTCCATTCAGACGTCGACACCCTCGAAAGGGTCGCCATCGTGAGAGACCTGAGGCTGGGAAAGTTCGATGTTCTCGTCGGCGTGAACCTCCTCAGGGAGGGCCTCGACCTTCCAGAGGTGTCCCTTGTCGCCATCCTTGACGCCGACAAGGAAGGTTTCCTGCGTTCCCAGACCTCTCTCATCCAAACCTGCGGCCGGGCCGC
This sequence comes from Syntrophorhabdus sp., assembly GCA_012719415.1. Classification (NCBI taxonomy): domain Bacteria; kingdom Pseudomonadati; phylum Thermodesulfobacteriota; class Syntrophorhabdia; order Syntrophorhabdales; family Syntrophorhabdaceae; genus Syntrophorhabdus; species Syntrophorhabdus sp. Next base: position 8,523 of record JAAYAK010000024.1, on the reverse strand, counting down.
CCGGAACCTCAACGGCAGGGTCATCATGTTCGCGGATACGGTCACGGAATCCATGCGCCGGGCCATCGACGAGACCGAGCGCCGCCGGACCGTCCAGCACGCATACAACGAGGAGAACGGGATAACTCCCGAAGGGATCCGCAAATCCATCGTCGATGTCCTCTCGTCCATCTACGAGAAGGACTACTACGAGATGCCCGTCGACCAACTGGACACAAAGGGACTCAAGCCCAAACAGCTCTCGAAGATGGTCAGGAGATTGAAGAAGGAGATAGCCGAGGCGGCGAAGAAATGGGACTTCGAGAAAGCGGCGCTGCTTCGCGACAGGCTGCTGGCCATCGAGAAAACGGAGCTTACCCTGTGATCCCGGGGACGACGGTCGACGGCCTGCCCGGATCACCGGGCGTCTACCTCTTCAAGGACAGCGACGGCCGGATCATTTACATAGGCAAGGCCAGGAACCTCCACGACCGTGTCCGCAGTTACTTTCGCGACGACGTGAAGGACATCAAGACGCGGACGCTGGCGGAGACGGTCCACGCGGTGGACTTCATCCTCACCGCGAACGAGAAAGAGGCCTTTCTCCTGGAGAACAACCTCATCAAGGAGCACACCCCGAAATACAACATTGACCTTAAGGATGACAAATCGTACATATCGCTCAAGCTCACGGTCAAGGACGAGTACCCTGCCCTCTTCGCTACCCGCACGATCGTCGACGACGGCTCCCTTTACTTTGGCCCCTATCCCCACGCCCGCGATGTCCGGGACATCCTGAAGCTCATCGAGCGTCTCTATCCCGTCAGGAAATGCAAGATGACCGTCTTCCGGAAAAGGAAGAGGCCCTGCATGCTTTACGAGGTGGGCAAGTGCCCGGGGCCGTGCGTCATACCCGTTGACACCGCCGAGTACGCGGCGACCATAGGCGATGTGCGGAACTTCCTTGCCGGCAGGGATGAAAAGGTCCTGAAGGATATCGAGGGCCGCATCGCGAAAAAGGTCGCCGCCTGGGACTTCGAAGGGGCCCAGGTCCTGAAGGAGCGCCATCAGGCCATACGGGGGATGATGGAAAAGCAACATGTCCACGAGCATTTCGGAAAGAACCGCGACGCCTGGGCCTTCTCCGAGGGAACGGGGAAGGTCTCGCTCGTTGTCCTCACCTTCCGCAGGGGTGTCCTCCTCTCGCGGCGTCTGTACAAGGAGCGCTTCTACGGGGACGATCCGGGAGAAATGATAATGACCTTTCTCTTCCAGTACTACAGCTCGCGCCCCATACCCGACGAGATCATCCTCTCCGAGGAGATGGATGACAGCGACGTCCTGGAGACGTATCTCAGGGAAAGGAAGAAAGGCCCCGTGAAGATCATGGATCCTTCCCACAGTGGTGTGAGGGACATGGTGCGCCTCGCCGTGGAAAACCTCCACGAGCCGGAAATCTTGCCTCTCGACGAGTCCTTCCGGAATGTCCTGCGCCTGAAGACAGCGCCGCGGCGTGTGGAGATCTACGACATCTCGCATATCGGCGGGCAGAATCCCACGGGTGCCTTCACGGTCTTCCAGGATTTCAAGCCCGTAAAGGACCAGTACCGCGTCTTCCACATCCGCTCCGGGGAAACCATGGATGATGTCGCCATGATAACGGAGGTGCTCACGCGCCGGGTGAAGAACGTCGATCTCGGCCCCCTGCCGGACCTTTTCGTAATAGACGGGGGCAAGGGACAGCTCGCGGCGGCCCACCGGGTGCTCAAGACCAACAACGTCGACAGGGACATCATCTCCATAGCAAAAGGAGAGCGCCGCAGGAGAATGGAAGACGTCATCTACGTGCCGGGACGAAAGAACCCCCTCGCCCTGCCCCGGGCATCAGCCGTCTTCAGGGAAATAGTGAAGATGCGCGACGAAGCCCACCGCTTCGCCGTCGCCTCGCACAGAAGGTGGAGAAGGAAGGAGAATTTGAAATAGGGAGAAAACGCACACGGGTCCGCGCTTCGCGCAAACGGGTCGGCGCTCACGCGCCTAACGAGTGAACGGGTGAAAGCAGAACAAGAGAGGCACATCTTTTTCCCGTGTGCCCGTTTGCCCGAAGGGCAGACTCGTGTGCCCGTCTACTGTCTTTCCAGCACTTCCGCTATCGCCGAGAGTGCTTCGTCGTCCTTGAAGGGTTTGTCGAGGAAACCGTCGACCCTGTATTCCTTCAGCTTTTCCCTTTGCTGTTCGCTCATGAATCCGCTCGAGATGATGACCTTCATGTCCGCATGGGTCTTTCGGATGCGCCGGAGCACCTCGTCGCCTTTCATTCCCGGCATGATCACGTCGAGGATCACAAGATCGATCTCACGCTGATGCCGGGCGTATATCTCGAGCGCGTCTTCGCCGTTCTCGGCCTCGAGAAGCCTCGCGCCCGTTTCCGAAAGGATGCCTTTGAGCAGCTCACGGACCAGGTATTCATCGTCCACGATGAGAATGGTCCTGCCGCTCAAGCCCTGGCCGCGGCGCGGCGCCTCCCTTCTCTTTGTGTCTGTCATCCGCATTGTCGGAGCAGGCAGATAGAGGTAGAAGACTGTGCCCTTTTCTTTCTCGCTGACTATTTCGATGAAACCCCCGTGCTCCTTGACCACCTTGTCGACAAGGTACAGACCCATGCCGAGATTGGAAACGCCTTCCTTGGTCGAGAAATAGGGCTCGAATATCTTGTGCTGCAGCGCCTCGTCGATCCCTTTGCCCGTGTCCTGTATCTCGATGCAGATGTAGCCTTTGTCCTGCCGCGAGGTTGAAACGCGCAGCAGACCATCTCCGTCCATCGCGTCCCTTGCGTTGATGAAAAGGTTCAGGAAAACGTTCTGCAATTCCGCCTCATCCCCCTTTATGTTGGGAAGTGTGGCGTCAAGGTCCCTTTCGATGCGTATGTTGAAGAAACTCTCTTTCAGCAGGAAAAGCACGTCATCGAGAAGGGCGTTCACATCGACGAGGCCCGTCGATCTCTTCTGCCGGCGGGAAAAATTGAGGAGATGCTTCGTCAGTTTGGATGCGCGTTGGGCGGAGTGTTCGATCGCCTCCGCGTAGCGGGATAGTTTTGCGTCGGAAAGGAGCTTCTTCATGAGAGCCGCGTAACCGAGAATACCCGTGAGCATGTTGTTAAAATCATGGGCAATGCCTCCCGCCAACATTCCCACGCTCTCCGTCCGTTTCCTGAGAAGGTGTTCTTCCTCACTGACCTTCATCTTCGCCACGTCCTTGAACATGATGGCCCGCCATTCTCCCTTCTCGTCGGCATTCTTGACGGCAAAGCTCTCGACACGGAACATCCTGTAATCGTCCCGCAATTTGTATCGTATCTCCCCCCGGAAGGGGCGGTTCTTCTTGACGAGGTCTTCCGGCAAGCCCGGTATGGCCCTGTCCGCACGTTCGCCGAGCAGGAAACCTTTTTTTGTCTCGAACTGCGCCTTTGCGTTCCTGTTCGCGTAGCAGATGTAACCCTTCCTGTCCAGAAGGACGAGGGGATCGGGGAAGACCTCCAGCACCTTCTCGAAGGTGGCCGCCGAATGGACCCCTTTTCGGCGCGCCCCCCCGCTGCCAAGGAGCAGCGACCTGTTGTATATGTCGCAGACGATCTCGAGTTCCCTGAGGAGCCTCAGTTCCATGTTTATCCAGTACCTCTTGCCGAGCACGAGATACCCGATCGTCCTGAGCTCTCTCCGGAGGGGGTATATGTAGAGAAGACCGTACCCGAAGACATCATCCACAAGCGAGGCCGTGGCCGAGCTGCCGTTGAAGGCTGCGACACTCGCGTAATCGAGGCTGTTCAAGGTCTCGTCGATGCTGTAGAACCCTTCGCGTATTATGCCGTCCTCGTCGACCATGATCTTGCACACATCAAAGAACGACTCCTCCACGAAGATCCTGGGCACATGGCTTATGAGCAGGTCCTCTTCCGCGCTTTGCATGATGCGCATTATGATGGAATAATTGTTTATGGTCCTCTCGTAGAAGTTCCACTGGAGCTTCATCGATTCCGTCTGTATGTCCTTCATTTTCATCTCGTCAACCCAGTTGGAGAAATTCCATTATCTTCTCAACTTCCAGCGTAATGGCGCCCTTTTCCTTGTCCAGTATGAAGGCCTCCGTCGACTGTCCGCTCAATGTGCGCGTGAAGAAACGGTCCGAGGCGTTCACCACCCGGAGCAGGGAATCCTGCTGATCCGGTTTATGGTCGCCATGGTGGCCGCGAATAACGCGGGCAAAGTCGTGGGGGAATTTCCACTTTACGGCAATGATGTACCCCGTTTCCTGGTGATCGATGCCGAAACGGTCACGCTCGAGGGCGACGACGTCGCCCGTCCCCTTGGTTTCTTTCAGTATTTCTCCGTAGTCGGGAACGGCGAGATAGAAGACGATCTTGCCGATATCGTGCAGGAGTGACGCGGTATAGGCCTTCTGGGGGTCCTCGATGCAAAGGCGCTCCGCCAGAAGGCGTGCAGCCGAGGCCACCTCGATGGAGTGTTTCCACAGATCGAGGAGGTCATCCTCCTTCAGCCTCAGCATCTTTATGATGCCTTCCATCAGCAGGATGCAGCTCACGATGCTCCGCACCTCTTCGAAGCCTATGGTGAGCATGGCGCGCTGGAGGTTGAATATCTCGATACCCCTGCTGTAATAGGCGGAGTTCGCAATGCTGATGATCTTCGAGGAGATGGCCTGGTCGTACTTGACCACCTCGGAGAGATCATTGAAGGAAGAGTTGTTGTTACCGAGAACCGTGAACACCCTGTTCACGATGCTGTCCAGCGTCGGGATCACCTTGATCTCGCTCGCCTGGTTGATCAGCTGCTCTCTTGGCATTGCATGAGTCATAGTCGTATATTGGGGTTTTCGGAGAAAAAAGTGATCCATTAAGCTTTTTTTGCATTATTCTCCTCACCTGCCCGCAGCTGACCGCACAGCGTGTCTGACGGAATTCATCTTGACTTTCGGGTAGTTTTTGACTATGATGTTACAATTTTTTGGAGGTGTCCACCATGGGATTAGGTCTTATAGGCAAGAAACTAGGCATGTCGCAGATATTCGACGAACACGGGAACGTTGTCCCCGTTACGGTCATAAAAGCCGGTCCGTGCTACGTGGTCCAGAAGAAGACCGCCGATAAGGAAGGTTACAACGCCGTCCAGATCGGTTTTGATGAAGTCATCAAGGTGCAGCGCGTGAACAAGCCCGATGCGGGCCATTTCAAGAAAGCCGATGTGACGCCCACTCAGGTCCTCAGGGAGTTCAAGGTAACACCGGAAGACCTTGAGGCGAACGAGGTGGGTGCCGTCTATTCCGTGGACATCTTCGAGCCCGGGGATTTTATCGACGTCACCGGCACATCGAAAGGCAAGGGCTTCGCCGGCGTGGTCAAGCGCCATGGCTTCAAGGGTGCCCCCGCATCACACGGTTCCCACGAGTTCTTCAGGCACGGTGGTTCCATCGGGCAGAACATGACCCCCGGACGCACGATGAAAGGCAAGAAGATGGCCGGCCACATGGGTTCGAAGAGGATCACGGTCCAGAACCTCAAGATCATCGACGTGCGCGGCGACACAAACCTTCTCCTCGTCGAAGGCGCCGTCCCCGGCCCGGCAAAAGGCTACGTTTTCATAAGAAGAGCGGTGAAGAAGCAGAGCTAGCACTCTTATCTCGACCGGAATCAACCCGACAGGCTTCAGTATTGAAGCCTGTTTGTATTTGACTGCAGGTGATAGGTGCCGGGTAATAGGTTATGGGAATTGAACTCTCCTCCCATGACCAATGACCTGTAACCTATCACCCGTCTTCTTGACTTTCCCCCCCTTCAGACGATATCTTATGGCATGTTCACACTGTGCGTGAAGGATTCATTTGCGGCGGCTCACCGCCTTGTCGGCTACAAGGGCAAGTGCGAGGAACTCCACGGGCACAATTTTGCCGTGGAAGTCTACCTGAGCGGCGAGAGTCTGGGAGATGACGGGATGCTCGTCGATTTCAAAACCATCAAGGCAAACCTGCAGAAAGTCCTCGATGTCCTCGACCACAAGTACATCAATGATATACCGTTCTTCGCCGAGCAGGCCGCCTCCGCTGAATGCATAGCCATGTACATCTTCACGGAGATGGAAAAGCTCATGGGTGGAGAACGCGTGTCCGTAAGCAAGGTCACCGTCTGGGAATCGGAAAAGGCCTGTGCGATCTATGAACGATAGACAGAAAATGGCTGACGTCCAGAATATGCATGACAGCCGTGAGATAGAGATCGACAAGGTGGGGGTCAAGAACGTCAAGTACCCCATCATCGTCCTCGACCGGGCGAACGGCCATCAGAACACCATCGCCACCATCGACATGTACGTGACCCTCCCCCACCACTACAAGGGGACCCACATGAGCAGGTTCGTCGAGATCCTGCATGAATACAAGAACATGATCAACATGAAGAACTTCCCCGACATCTTGAAGGAGATGAAGGCACGGCTCGACGCGGAAGCCACGCACATGTCCGTGTCCTTCCCTTATTTCATCAAGAAAGAGGCCCCCGTCTCGAAGACGCCGAGCTACATGGAATACCAGTGCGGGTTCAAGGGTTCCATGGGCGCCGACAACACCATGACGGAGTTCATCGTCTCCGTCTCGGTCCCCATAAACACGCTCTGCCCCTGCTCCAGGGAGATCAGTGAGCGCGGAGCCCACAACCAGAGAGGGATCACGAAGGTCGACGTGTACACGAAGAGGTTCTTCTGGATCGAGGACCTCATCGATATTGTGGAAAAGAGTGCAAGCAGTGATATATACTCTATTCTAAAGAGAGAAGACGAGAAGTTCATCACGGAGCAAGCCTTCGACAACCCAAAGTTCGTCGAGGACGTGGTGAGGGACATATCCGAGAGATTATCACGGGATACGAACATCCGGTGGTTCGCCATCGAGGCGGAGAACTTCGAGAGCATACACAACCACAGCGCGTACGCGTATCTCGAGAGAGACAATGAGGGAGGGAATGTATGAAGAAGATCGTGGTCCTGTGCTTTGCGTTGTCCCTGGTGTGCGCCGGGTGCGCAGCTTTCCAGAAACAAGGGTCTGAACCGGCGCCGGCCCCCAAGACCCAGGGGTTCAACCAGGCCTTCTATGGCTTTTCCGATGTGCCTGTCCCGAAGGAACTGGAGATCGTCAACGATCGCAGCTTCGTCTACGAGACGCCCACCTTCAAGGCAGGGGTCATCGTCTTCACCGGAAATGTCGACCCCGCCTCGGTTGAGAGCTACTACAAGCTCAACATGGCCAAGAACGGCTGGAAGTACATCAACAGCTTCCGGTACAAAGACATCGTCATGAACTACGCCAAGGAAGACAAGACCTGCAACATCAAGATATCCCGCGGGGCATTTCAGACCGAGCTCGAGGTCTGGGTCGGTCCGGCCGACAAGGGATCGTTCCCGAAATCCACCCCGAATGGACCGAAGTAAGCAGATAAACGTCCACACCATCGAGAGCATCTTTGAGATGGACATGATCAAGGATGCTCTCGATAAAGAGGACATTCCTTACACCATCAAGGAACACAAGGACACCGCCTACGACGGCCTTTTCATCCTCCAAAAAGGTTTCGCCTCCCTCTACGTGGATGAAGGCGACAGGGACCGTGTCCTCGCCATCGTCAAGCGCATCAGGACCCTTCCCTATGTGGCATATTCAAAGGACGAATGACCCGTCAGACCTGATCGGGAACATGAAGTTCGTCTCCTTCGTCGGGGGAGGGGGAAAGACGACCTTCATCGAGCATCTCGCCCGTGCCTGCCTCGCGGTGGGCAAATCCGTAGCCTTTGCGACAACGACAAGGATATTCATCGCCGAGCCCTTCACCCTTTTCGATGACTGGATGAAGGGACCGCGCGGGGCACCGTTCATGCACATCGGAAAGACGATCGAGGGACCCAAACTGACGGCGCTGCCCTTCGCGGAAGTGGAGGCCCTGGGCAACGATTTCGATGTCGTCCTCATCGAGGCCGACGGGGCAAAGGGTCACCCCCTCAAGTACCCGGCGTCGCACGAACCCGTCATCCCCCCTTTCTCGGACAGGGTCTTCATCGTGGCGGGCCTCGACGCCCTCTTCAAGCCATTTGACGACGCGGTCTTCCGCCATGAGCTCTTCAGCCGCGAGACGGGGACCGAACCTCCGCGCCTCGTCTACCCCGACATCTTCATCCGCCTCTTCCAGGATGACGCCCTCCTCAAATCCACGTCCGGCCTCAACCGCACCATAGTCCTCAACAAGTACGACACCTCCCGCCCCCGCCACCTGGCCGCCGTGCTGATGGAAAAGATATTGGACCGGACAGGCATAGGGGACGGCCTGATCACCGCGGTCAAGCACGGGGTCTTGTATCGAATGGGTAATGGGTAATGGGTGATGGGTGATGGGGAAAAGCCTTCCCATAACCTATGACCTATAACCTATGACCCGCCTCTTATTTTTCTTGCTTTTTACCCAATATATTCATATATTTATGCCCTATG
>JAAYAK010000023.1 GCA_012719415.1 Syntrophorhabdus sp. | reverse complement strand
TACAACGAGATCGAGTTTATCGATGAGATCCTCCGGAAGGTGAAAGAGACACCCTACGAGAAGGAGATCATCGTTGTCGATGATTGCTCGACGGATGGGACGCGGGAATACCTGGGGAACCAGGAAGGCATCATCACCATCTTCCAGGAGAAGAATCAGGGCAAGGGCGCGGCTCTGAGGCGCGGGATAGCGGCTGCCACGGGGGACATCGTCCTTATTCAGGACGCCGATCTGGAATACGATCCCAGGGAGTACCCGGTTCTGCTCGGCCCCATCCTCGAGGGAAAGGCCGACGTGGTCTACGGATCGCGCTTCCTCGGCGGGCCGCACAGGGTGCTGTACTTCTGGCATTTCGTGGGCAATTCCGCGGTCACGCTCCTGTCCAACATGTTCACCAACCTCAATCTCACGGATATGGAGACGTGCTACAAGGTCTTTAAGAAAGAGGTCATACAGACGATCACGATCGAATCCGACCGCTTCGGCGTGGAGCCCGAGATCACCGCGAAGGTGGCAAAGGGGAAATGGCGTATCTACGAGGTCCCCATCTCCTACTACGGGAGGACCTACGAGGAAGGCAAAAAGATCACCTGGCGCGACGGCATCAAGGCGTTCTTCACGATAGTGAAATACAACGTGTTCAGATAGAAACCGGCTTGAACGGCTTGAACCGCTTGAGGGTTAGAGGGCAAAGACAAAGACGAACGAAAAAGGGCCACCCTGATGGGGTGGCCCTGGTTTTTGCAACGGCTGTTATCCTTTTTCCTTCGCTCCGTTCTTGCCTGCGATGCGGCCGAAGACGACGCATTCAGTCGTGGCGTTGCAGCCCAGACGGTTCGAGCCGTGGACTCCTCCGGCCACCTCACCGGCTGCGTAGAGATGGGGTATCGGCGCGCCGAAGACGTCGATGACCTGGGAGTTGGCGTTTATCCTGAGGCCGCCCATGGTGTGGTGCACGGCGGGCCACATCGGGAGGGCATAGTAGGGACCCTTGTCCATGGGGACCATCGTCTTTTTCATGGGTTTGTTGAACTCGGGGTCCTTTCCGTCCGCTATGTATTTGTTGTGGTCCTTTATGGTCTTTTCAAGGACATCCGCGGGGGCGCCGATCTTCTTCGCCAGGTCGGCGATGGTGTCGCCCTTTATGAAACGGCCTTTCTTGATGCCTGCTTCCACCTCTGCCGGTTTGCCGCCGAATTTGGGCGGTATGGCGTCATTGAAGATGGTATACGCGGGTTTCATGTTCGGCCCGAGGGCGATCTGGGCGAAGGCGCATACGTCCCGGCGGTCCAGTTCGTTGACGAACCGCTTCCCGGCCTTGCTGACGTAGATGACCCCGGCGCCCGGTCCGCTGAAGCCGTACACCGCGGGCCTGTCGAGGGTACCGGCCTCCGGTTCGGGGAAGGGGAAGAGCTGGATGAAGTTCATGTGCAGGGTGTCCGCTCCCACGGCCTTGGAATAGCGTATGATCTCGCCCGTGGCGCCTTTCTGGTTCGTGCAGTTGAACTCCTTCACGAGTTTCGGCCAGTGTTCCATGCGCATCTGCACATCCCAGCTGAAACCTCCCGAAGCGAGGACGAGAGCTTTCTTGGCCCGTACATTCACGACCTTGCTGCCTCTTTTTACCTCGACTCCAAGGACGGGGCTCTTGGGATCGGCGTCCTTGCGCCAGATCCAGGTGACCTGGGAATTGAGCGCCATCTTGGCTCCGCGTTTCTCGGCTATCTTCTTGAGGGCTTCGGTATAGTCCTTGCCGGAGTTGTGGGCCGAGAAGTGCGCGCGGTACGCGGTGTGCCCGCCGCCGATGACGAGGACGTCCCCGACCTGGGCGCCTCCCTCATCGATCATCCAGTTCAGGGCATCGGGGGCCTCTTTCGCCATGACCTCAACGAGGTCCGGCATGTTGAAGAAATCCCCGCCCTTCAGGGTATCCTGAATGTGCTGCTTGATACTGTCTTCGCCGAGATTCTTTTTCTGACGAAGATGCATCTTGTCATCCCACGCGGCGTAGCCGCCGCCGTTGATGATCGAGTTTCCGCCGTAGATGGGCATCTTCTCGAGGATGACTGTCTTCGCGCCGTTGCCGGCCGCTTCCGCCGCAGCCGCAAGGCCCGCAAACCCTGAACCGATGACGACAACATCCCATGTCTCATCCCATTTCTGGGGCAGCTTTTTCGTGGCAGCCTCTGCGGTGCCGGGAGCCGCAAGATTCAACGCTGCCCCCGCCACTGACGCCAGCGCCCCAACGGCCGCCGCGCCCTTGAGCAGTGACCGTCTGCTCATGCCTTTCTGTTCTGCATCTCCGTCTTTCATGTCTCCTCCTTTTGTGTTTCCTCCCCCACCGT
>JAAYAK010000022.1 GCA_012719415.1 Syntrophorhabdus sp. | reverse complement strand
CCGTCATTGGACTGACGGACCGCACGGAAGCCTGACCATTCCGTCGCGGAGGTCAGACCGAACATGGCGTTGAACTCTTTCGTGAAGAAATAACGGAAAGCGATCTGGGGGGTCCTGATGCCCTTCAGATACTGGGCGAAGTCCAGGATGCTGACCGTCGGGACGTAGTAGGGCATGCCCCACTGCTGCCAACCCTGGCCGATCATCAACTCTGCAGACTGCCAGTTCAACTTCATGAAGGCGTGCCTGAGCTGGAATCCACCATACTGGTTGCCCGTTGACGTGCCGCGGAAGTCGCCTTCGATGAAGGCGCTCGTCTTGGCGCCCCACAGGTCGGGACCCTTGATGAGGAAGTTGAAACGGGTCTCAGCACCGCTCATGAAGGTGTTGCCGTACTCGTCGGCAAGGACCTTGACTCCGGATGTGCTTGACCGGGAAGCGTTGACCGCGTCCGCGTTGGCGTTCTGTGAGGTCCAGCCGAGGTCGAACTTCACGAAGCCGCCGAATGTGACATCGTACCTGCTTGTCATGCTGCCTGCGTTGCTCACCACAGGAATAACAAGAAACAGCGCAAGCATAACCAATACTAACTTCTTCATTCTTGCCTCCTTAAGATTTTTTTTCGCATCCTTATACACTATTGTCGCCACTACACCTCCCTCAATTAAGTTTTTTTAATAATACCAACCCCCCCTGGGGCTGTCAAGCGAAAAATTAATATCTTTTAATAAAAAATGCAGATGATGGGTTATAGGCCATGGGTCATGGGAAGAGACCATGGAATTCTTTCCGCAATTATGAGGTTTTGCCTGTCACCTATACCCCATCCCCCATGACCCTTCTTTGGTGTTTTGCCCATCACCCATTACCTGACTTTTGTGCTATACTGTCTACCAACGAATCCAAGGAGGGGAACATGGAACCGAAAGACGTACGACTGCAAGGGTTGTTTCAGACATACGGTAAGACGATCATTCTGCCCTACGACCAGGGGCTTGAACACGGGCCGCGGGATTTCTTCAATGCCAGGTACGCCGAGGACCCCCTGCACATAATCGAGATCGCAAAGAAGGGACGGTATAATGCCGTCGCTCTTCATATCGGGAACGCGAGGCGCTACTTCAAGGACATGTATAACCAGGTACCCCTTGTCCTCAAGGTGAACGGCAAGACGGAGATACCCTCGGATGACGAACCGCTCTCCCCCATCACCGCCACCATAGACGAGGCGCTCCAGCTGTCGGCGATCGCCGTGGGCTACACGCTGTACATCGGCTCACCGAGACAGGATGAGGACATCGAGCAGTTCACCTACGTCCGTGAAGAGGCCCACAGGGCAGGTCTTCCCGTCATCGTCTGGTCCTACCCCAGAGGGCAAGAGATAGAGGCGAAAGGCGGCAAGAACAGCCTTTATGCCGTTGAATATGCCGCCCGCGTCGCTGCCGAGCTCGGCGCCGACATGATCAAGGTGAACGTCCCGAACCCGAAGAAGAATTCCGCCGTGCCGGCCCCGTACCGTGACTTCGAGACGGACCAACTGGAGGCGATCAAGAGGGTGATAAGCACGACCGGCGGCGTTCCCGTGATCTTTGCCGGCGGCGAGATGGTCTCCGATGAAGACCTCCTTGCCAAGGCAAGCTTATGCATCCGCGCAGGCGGTTCGGGCTTCATCTTCGGTCGCAATATCTGGCAGAGACCGCTCGACAATGCACTCACGATCACCCGCAGCATAAAAGAGGTGATCCGAACGGAAAGGCCGAAGAGATAGTGGGGAGACCTCCGTGGAGTCCTTCAAGGTCCTCGATCATGACGCCGACGTCCGTCTCGAGGTCTACGGGGCCTCACGGGAAGAGCTCTTCGAAAACGCCGCACGGGCGATGCTTTCCCTCATTATCGATCCCGGGAAGGTCAGACCGGCGCTTGAAAAAAGGATAACCGTCCCGGGCAACGGGGAGCTCCTCATCAATTTCCTCAACGAGCTCCTCTTTGTCTGGGATGTGGAGAGATTCATCCCCGCCGAAGTGACCGTCTCCTTTGAGAGAGAAGGCCTCGCCGCCCTTATCAAAGGTGAGCCCTTCGACGAGGACAGGCACAGCATCGAAGTGGAATTAAAAGCGGTCACCTACCACAAGTTCGCCATAACCGAAACAGCAGGGAGATTCAAGGCTACCATTATTATAGACGTATAAAGACCAGTTTCAGGTTCCAAGTTTCACGTTTCAGGCCGGAAGACCCGGCGTCCTGTTTTTTCCCTGGAACCTGGAACATTGAACCTGGAACCTTCTTCTCGGGGGGTGGGGTATGAGCGAAGAAAAAGTGAAGCTCGAGAAGCTCGATGAGAACCGTTATATCGTCAGGAGAACCGGCGCTATGCGGGTTGACGGCATCGTCTATATCGATGAGGAATTGCTCGGATATCTCGGTACCAATGAAAGCGTCGAGCAGGTTCGGAACGTGGCCACCCTTCCCGGGATCGTCAGGGCCTCTCTTGCCGTGCCCGACATCCATTGGGGCTACGGCTTTCCCATAGGCGGGGTGGCGGCTTTCGATGTCGATGAGGGGGTCATTTCTCCCGGCGGTGTCGGCTACGACATCAACTGAGGGGTCCGCCTCGTGCGCTCCGTGCTGAGCGCGAAGGATGTGAGGCACAGGCTGCCGGACATCGTGGAAGGCCTCTTTCGGAATGTCCCGAGCGGTCTCGGCTCCCGCCGCAAGGACCTGAAGCTGTCTCACGGTGAACTCAGGGGTGTTCTCGAAAAGGGAGCACGATGGGCGATAACGAACGGTTTCGGCACACAGTCGGATATCGATCACATCGAGGACCAGGGCTGCCTCGATGACGCCGATCCGGACGCTGTTTCCGACAGGGCCTACGAACGGGGAAAAGACCAGCTCGGCACTGTCGGCAGCGGGAACCATTTCGTGGAAGTGGGCTATGTCGCGGAGATATTCGATGAAGAGGCGGCCCGGGCCTTCGGCCTTACCCATGACCAGGTCACCATCATGGTCCACACCGGGTCGCGAGGTCTCGGTTACCAGGTCTGCGATGAATCCATACGGCAGATGCTGTCCGCCACCGCGAAATACGGCATAGACCTCGTCGACAGGCAGCTGTGCTGCGCCCCGCTCACCTCCCCGGAGGGTCGCCGCTACTTTTCGGCCATGGCCGCAGCCGCGAACTACGCCTTCGCGAACCGGCAGCTCATTACCCACTGGGTCCGCGAGACGTTCGAAGAGGTATTCGCCGCGAGTGCCTCTTCGCTTGGCCTCACACTCGTCTACGACGTGTGCCACAACATCGCCAAGAAGGAAACGCACCGGGTGGAGGGCACAGACGTACCGCTCTGTGTGCACCGCAAAGGTGCCACGAGGGCCTTCCCCCCTCACCACCGCCTCGTCCCCGACAGGTACCGGGAGGTGGGGCAACCTGTTCTCGTTCCCGGCGACATGGGCAGGGCCTCCTATGTGCTGGCGGGAACTGAGCGGGCCATGGACGAGACCTTTGGAAGCACCTGTCACGGCGCGGGCAGGATCATGAGCAGGAGCGCGGCCCTGAGATCCGCCAGGGGGCGATCGATCATCAGGGAAATGGAAGAGCGCGGTGTCTGCGTGAGGGCAGCCAGCAAGGCAACACTCGCGGAGGAGATGCCCGAGGCCTACAAGGACGTATCGAAAGTGGTTCAGGTAGTCCACAGGGCCGGGATCTCCCGGCTCGTGGCAAAGATCGTACCTCTCGGATCCATAAAGGGGTGACGAAGACCGTTAGAGCCGTTAGAATCGTTAGAACCGTTGGAACGGTCAGGAGTTCGCCTTTCGTGGGGAGGATTGTATGCCCTTCCATAAGCACGACGTTTCTTGTTTGTTTTTTGCGTTCAAACTGTTCGAGCGGCTCAAGCGGTTGCAACGGTCCTTATAATAATGGTATTAACTGGTATGGCCGACAAAGAAGGACTTATTATCGTCTTTACCGGCGATGGGAAGGGGAAGACCACGGCGGCACTCGGCATAGCACTTCGCGCGCTCGGCCGGAGGCAAAGGACGGCCATCTTCCAGTTCATGAAAGGCCGGGAGAGATCGGGAGAGCAGATGCTCGACAAGGACACCATCCCCCTTATCGAGGTCCACGCCTTCGGCGCCGGGTTCTTGAGGGAAGGTGACGATCCGGCACCCCATCGCAAGGCCGCCGAAAAGGGTTGGCGGGCCGTCGAAGAGGAACTCTCCTCCGGCAGCGCCGACATCGTTGTCCTCGACGAGATATCCCATGCCGTCAACCACGGCCTCATCCCCGCGGGGCAGATCGTTCGATCGCTGAGCAGCAGAAGGGCCGGCCTCCACGTGGTCCTCACCGGCCGAAACATGCCCCCCGATCTCATTGACATCGCCGACACGATCACCGACATGAAAGAGGTCCGCCACGCTTACCGGAGCGGCAAAGGAGCCGTTCTGGGGATAGACTATTGAATTGGTAAATTGGTCATTATCTTTTTCATTGGTCATTGGAATTTGATCATTGGTCATTCTTGTTTCCCGGGATTGCTCCGCAGGGTCAGCATGTCCGTTGCCGCAGGCTTCCTGTGCACAGGTGTGGGTTATTGTCCCTTCCTTATCTTCTCGCCAGATAGACGCTCACAAAAATGATCATTCCCCCGATAAGCTGGGAGAAATGGAGGGTCTCGTCGAGAACGAAGTAGGCCGTGAGCGCCGTAAAGACGGGAACGCAATATTGGTAGATCATGGTGCGGGAGACGCCTATCCGTGCGACCCCCCGGTACCAGAGGAAAAAGGCGACAACGGTCGAGAGAACGATGGAGAAAACGATGATAAGCCAACCCGTCATGGAAAGACGCCCGAGTTCGCCCGCGTCGAAGAAGGACGGCACGAAGAACGCGAGGATAACGGAGCCGGCCGTCATGCTCCACGCCGTCACCTTCAACGGGGAGTGCCTTTCGAGAAGCGGCTTCGACAGTATGGTGTAAAGGGCCCAGAGGAAGCTCGCGAAAAGCGCGAGAACGTTCCCGGCAACATCGCCCCGCATGAAGACGTTCCAGTCACCCTTCGTCATGAGAATGTAGACGCCCGCAAATCCGGTGACAATGGCGAGGATCCTCTTCTTCATGAATCTCTCGTAGCCGAAAAGACTGCTCAGGAAACCCCCGTAGATGGGGGACATGTTTATAAGGATCCCCACGTTGACGGCGGAGGTGTATTTCAGGGCAAAGGTGAAAACGAACTGGTAGACAGCGACACCCACCGCCCCGAGCAGTGTGAGCCTCCACATGTCCCGGGGAGGCACCTTTACATCTTCGAGAAAAAAGAGTAAAAGAAATAGAAGAAGGCTCCCCGTGATGAACCGCACCAGTATGAGGTTCACCGGGGACAGGTCGCCCAGAAGATACTTGACGGCCACGAGATTCACACCCCAGATAACAGAGACACTGAGGAGCAGGATATCTGACAGGCGTTCACGTTCCACGCAGTTATTCTTAATTGCCGTGAAATGCTTTGTCAATCGTTAACCGCGAGAAGTCACAATAATGATGGAGAGTGCGATGGACCCCAGGGAAAAAATGATCTTTGCTCTCGATGTAGACCGTTTCGAGGAAGCGCAGCAGCTTGTCATGG
Source organism: Syntrophorhabdus sp. (assembly GCA_012719415.1). NCBI lineage: Bacteria > Pseudomonadati > Thermodesulfobacteriota > Syntrophorhabdia > Syntrophorhabdales > Syntrophorhabdaceae > Syntrophorhabdus > Syntrophorhabdus sp. Next base: position 25,876 of record JAAYAK010000022.1, on the reverse strand, counting down.
AGTTCAAGGACCACGTGGGCATGTTCAAGGTGGGCAAGCAGCTCTTTACGCAATGTGGACCGAAGATAGTCGACTACATAAAGCTGAAGAACTCGAAGGTCTTTCTCGACCTCAAGTATCACGACATCCCCAATACCGTGGCCAAGGCTTCCGTCGAGGCGGCGAAGCTCGGGGTCGACATCCTGAACGTCCATGCCTCGGGGGGATTCGCCATGATGAGCGAGGCCAAGCGGGCCCTCGTCGAGGCGGGCAAGAACCCCGGCCTCGCGCGTCCCAGGATCATAGGGGTAACGGTCCTCACGAGTCTCGATGACGCGGAACTGAAAAGGGTCGGCTTCGACATGCCCGTCATCGAACTGACAAAAAGGCTGGCGCTTCTCGCGAAGGAGGCCGGGCTCGACGGCGTCGTAGCGGGGGGAAGCGAGATCGAGATGATCAGGGAGACCTGCGGCAGGGACTTCCTCATCATCACACCCGGGGTGAGGGTCGAAGACAGGAAGGACGACCAGAAACGGACGATCACACCGCAGGAGGCGATAAGGAGGGGGGCCTCGCACATCGTCCTTGGCAGGGCGGTCAGGGACGCGGCGGACCCGAAGGCCCTCCTGAGAAAGATCACCGGGGATATACGCGATGCCCTTTCTGTTTAACAGGAACAGTATCAGGGAGGCCTTGAAGAACCATCCGGGCAAGGTCCGCAGGCTTCTCATACGGCAAGGTCACGAGAAACTCTCGGAGGAATTGATCGAGGAGGCGAAAAGGCAGGGGGTATCGTACCGTGTCCTGCCCTCCGAGGCCTTCGCGAAGAAGTGCGGCTCCCCGAGGTCGCACGTGTGTCTCGAACGCGAGGACTTCGATTATACCGGGCAGGATACCTTTCTCGATCGTCTCGGTTCAATGGGTCCCGTGTTCCTGGGCGCGCTTGACGGCGTGCAGGACCCCCAGAACCTGGGGAATATCGCGCGAAGCTCCGCCTGCATGGGGGTCGACGCCCTTATCCTTCCCAAAGACCGTTCCTGCGTCATGAACGAGACGGTGGCCAACATATCCCGGGGGGCCACCGAATTGATAGAGGCCGTGAGGGTCACCAACCTTTCGCGGTATCTCGATGCCCTGAAGAAAAGGGGGGTCTTCTGCTACGGTCTTGACGAACGGGGCGCCACGGCACTGTGGGAGGTAGATCTCACGGGATCTGTATGTCTTGTTTTCGGCGGCGAAGAGGGCTTGCGCAGACTGACCAAGGAAACCTGTGACGCCCTCGTGAGGATCCCGACAAACCCTTCGTTCCCGTCCCTCAATGTTGCCACGTCCTTTGCCCTTGCCTGTTATGAGGTGGTCAGGCAAAGACTGTGACGGGCCCTCTCCAGTGAGGGTGGCACCGACCTTTTTCGCCGGAACCCGGATCGCGCTGATCAGAGTATGAACCTGACAAAGGTTTTTCAGGAAAAAGGGGTCCGCGACCTCCTCTCCGAAAGCTGGTCGGTGAGCGCCCCCATGACGCTCATCATGGTTTTCGAATTCCTCATCGGGATCACGGACATCTATGTCGCCGGCAAGGTCGGCAAAGAGATACAGGCGACATACGGCTTCGTCATCCAGCTCTACTTCGTCTTTATTATCATCGCCAACGCCCTGACGACGGGAACGGTATCGGTCCTCTCCCGGCTCTTCAGCTCAGGCGACAGGAAAGAGCTCGGAAGGGCCATCTTCTCCGTCCTTGTCGTCGCTGCGGCCGCGGGCCTCATCTTTGGTATCCTGGGCATCGTCCTCACACCCAGGCTCATCGCCATCGTGAGCATTCCGACCAGTCTCAAGCCGCTGGGGTCACCGCTCGGGCAGATATACGCCGCGGGCCTCATCTTTCATTACATGCTCATCAATACGAACGGCGTGCTGCGCTCCTGCAAGAGTGTGCGCCTTTCCCTGACAACGATGGCGACAGTCTGCGTCTCCAACATATGCCTCAATTTTTTCCTCGTCTTCGGCACACCTCTCGGTTACACCGGGATTGCGCTGGCCACGGTCTTGAGCACCTTCGCGGGATGCATCATGAACCTGCGTCATCTGCGTTCCTTCGTGCCATCGTCAGCGATGGCGTTCGCGGCGGGACGTATCAGGGAGGTGGCAGGGATCGCCTGGCCCTTTGGCCTCAGCCAGGCGCTCTGGCAGCTACATTCCATGGTCCTTTACCTGATACTGAGTTCCCTGCCTCGACACAGCATAGAGACCCTCGCGGCATTCTCGGCGGGGCTGAGGATCGAATCGGCCGCATTCCTCCCCGCGATAGCATTTCACATGGCGAACGCGGTCATCACGGGCAACCTGCTGGGAGAAAAGAAACCCGCCACAGCCTTTCGAGCCGGCCTCGTCACCGCCCTGATGGGCGTCGGCCTCGTCGTCCTCCTCGCCGTCGGGGTGGTCATTGCAGCGCCCGGGCTCGCGTCCCTCATGTCGGACAACACCATCGTCATGGGAGAGACGATGACGTATCTCTATATCAACATGCTCGGCGAGCCTTTCATGGCACTGTGGGTCATACTCGCGGGGGCCTTGAGCGGAGCGGGAGACACGAGGAGCATGATGTTCATCATCGCCGCCTGCACGTGGCTCGTCAGGGTTCCCCTGTGTTATCTCTTCGTTGTTGTCTGGGGATTCGAGGCGCACGCGGTGTGGTGGACCATGAACCTGTCGCAGGCCCTCGCCGCCGCACTCATGCTCAAAAGATATGTGGGAAAGAAGTGGCTCCCGGGGCCTCCGGGCAATCCCTAGAAGTTCGTCTTGAAGCGAAAACGCCAGCCGTCGTCGCGGGATTCGAGGCCTCTGTCCTCCCTGCGCTCCAGAACGAGGCCGCGACCGACCATCACTTCGCTCGATTCCGAAACCTTCATGCCAAGACCCACGTCGGCCTTGTGCTCCTTCCTCGGCTCCGGGGTCGCGTTCTTCTTCTTATCGAGCTCCTCTACCCTTTCAACGGCAATGCGGGCCCCGTCATTCACAGAAGGGTTCTGCCGGTTGTCCTCTTCACAGGCCCTGTCCTCGAGCACTTCGAGGGTGTAGACGGTGGAACCCGTTCCGTTCGGCCCCGAAGGCCCGACGGGCTTCAGCCGGATATGGTTCGTCTTTTCCGGCTTGACCTCCTTCGTCACAACCCGGTAGCCCGTCCCGTCGAACTGAAGGAAACCATGGGGATTCCTTACGACCGACGCCCTGGGGAGAGGGTCGGAGGCAACGACCGCTTTCTCCTGGGTCCGGGGTTCCCCCACGGGCATGGGATCGGATATGGCAACGCCGGCGGTCAGGAACAGAAAGAATGCGGGAAGGATCATCCCGCGGAGCAGGTAGGGTCTCATGAAGACCATCGTATGACAATTATAAAGGAAGTTGAAAAAAAAGCAAACTTTTTGTATGCTTAACCTGCCATGGGCGAGATCGTGTACTACAGCACCAACAACCCGGCGGAACGCGTCAATTTCGAGACCGCGCTCCTTACGGGGATGGCGTCGAACTACGGGTTGTATATGATGGCCCGGAAGGACATCCCCGTCCTGTCCCGGGAACGCATAGAGGCCATGAAGGGCATGACCTACGCCGGGATAGCCTACGAGGTGCTCGAACCTTTCCTCGGGCATGAGGTGCCCCCGGCACGGTTGAGATCGCTCCTCGACGACGCCTACGATACCAGGAGGATCCCCACCGCGGTGCAGAAGGTCACGGGGAGGACCCACATAATATGGCTCACCCGGGGACCGACCTACTCCTTCAAGGATTACGCCGCCAGGTTCTTCGGCAGGATGCTCAACCACTTCCTCGGCGAGAGGGGATTGAGAAGGGTCGTCATCGTGGCCACGAGCGGAGACACCGGAGGGGCCGTGGCGGACGCCCTTCTCGGCCTCGACAACATCGACAACATCGTCTTCTATCCGAAGGGATCCATCAGCGAAGGACAGCGGCGCCAGATGACCACCCTTCGCGGCAACGTCCACGCCTTTGAAGTGAACGGCGATTTCGATGTCTGCCAGGCACTCGCCAAGAACATCCTCGGCGACACGTCCTTCGCCCTCGAACTCTTCGGCGACGGGGAGCGTTTCACCTCGGCAAATTCGATCAGTGTGGGCAGGCTCCTTCCCCAGGCAGTCTACCCGTTTTACGCCTATTCGCAGATGGAGACCTCTTCGGAGCCCTTCATCGCCAGCATCCCCTCCGGCAATTTCGGCAACATGATGGGGACCGTCCTGGCGAGACAGATGGGGCTTCCCGTCCAAACGATCATATGCGGTGTCAACGAGAATACCGAGTTTCCCGATTTCCTCGCCTCCGGGACCTACACCGTGCGGCCTTCCATCAAATCCCCGTCATCGGCCATGATCGTCTCCCATCCGAGCAACCTGGCGCGCCTCATCGATTTCTATGGCGGCCATATGTACGACGAAAGAGACCCGTCGACGGGAAACGTGACGAGACCGGGCATGATCGACCGCATGCCCGATATGCAGGCCATGCGGAGGGACATCGTTTCCCTCGGGATCAGCAATCCCCGTCATTTTGAAACGATGAAGGACGTCCACGAGCGCTACCGCATCATCCTCGACCCCCATGGTGCCGTGGGCTGGGCCGCCCTGGAGGAATACCTCCGCGGAAAGCATGACCGGCCGGCGGTGATCTATGAGACGGCCGATCCCGGAAAGTTCCCCGACGATGTGCACAGGGCCATAGGGGTGGTCCCCGAAGTGCCTCCGGGCATGAAGGAACAGGCAGGCCTTCCCGAGCGCATTTACAGTATCGGCGCGGAACCGGAACACACGCCCGCGGGACTCAAGCTTTCACCGGCACAGGTCAGCGAGGCGAAGGAAAAGGTCCGAAAGATATACAACCCGTGAATCACAACGTTCCCTTGAGCAACCTATGACCAGTCGCCATTTGCCCGCCGCCTTGAGACATGCCCTGCCCCTTCTCGCCCTCCTGGCGTTCAACCTCTCGTTTCTTATGCCGGCCGGTTGTTTCCTCGTCGACAGCATCGGAGACATCGACATCAGGAAACTTGAAGGATTGATGGAAACGGAGAAGAGACTTCTTATCGTCGATAACCGGACCACCCTCGAATACGCGTCGGGTCATATTCCCGGCGCCCTGCACATTCCCCAGGAGGAATTCTACAGGCTGGCGTCCCTTCTCCCCCCTGAAAAGGACACCCCCATCGTTTTCTATTGCAGGGGGTACGGCTGAGCCCCCAGCTTCACGGCCGCGGTCGCGGCACGGAACGCGGGATACACCAACGTCATGACCTTTCTGGCCGGATATCGCGCATGGGTGAAAAGGGGCAACCCCGTGGAACGGTAGACGCTCCGGACCCTACCCTGGCAGTGTTTCCCGCACTGTGGCATTGACATCCTCCTCTCTTTCACATAGAATAAACGAAAATGATTTCTATTTAGATTGTCATGATGGATCACAACCATATTCTCAAGGAACTCAAACTCAAGGCAACGCCAAAGAGGCTCGCCATCCTCGATATCCTGCGCAACGCCTCGATCTACCTCAGCCCCGACGAGGTGTGGGCAAGAATGAAGGAGCGTTTTCGCGCCATCGGGCTTCCCACGGTCTATCGCAACCTGGAGGAACTGGCGGGCCGCGGCATCATCTCCAAGGTTATTCATCCGGACCGGAAGCTCTATTACTTCTTCTGCGGTAACAGGGAACACCACCATCATTTCGTCTGCACCTCCTGCAGGAAAGTGGACGATCTCAATTTCTGCGCATTCGGGGAGATCGAGAAAGAGGTCTCGCGGACCCTGAATGCAACCGTATCATCGCACATCATGCAGGTCTTCGGGATCTGCAGCGACTGCTCGGCTGGCAGAGGAGAGGAACAATGAAAACGCTGCGGCCGGCCATATTCGTTCTTCTGGCGGCGCTCCTCGTCACAGCCGTTTCCTGCGGACCGGACCGGAAGGATGTCTCCGACAGCCCCGGGAAGATCACCGTCGTCACCACCCTCTTTCCCCTCTACGATCTCACGAGGGCGATAGCCGGCGACAGGGCCACGGTGACCCTCATCCTGCCGCCGGGGGTGGAGGCCCACACCTTTGAACCGAAACCGGGCGATATGGCGCGTGTCGATTCCGCGCAGCTTTTCGTGTACACCGGCAGGTATATGGAACCCTGGTCGGAAGAATTGCTCAAAGGAGTCGCCAACAAGACCCTTATCACCGTCGACGCGAGCCGGGGCATCAGGCTGATGAAGAGCGGTGGCGAGCACCATACAGGCGGTGGAAAGGAGCATGGCCACGGGCACCACGACCATGGCGCCTACGACCCGCACATCTGGATGGATCTCGGGAATGCCATGACAATGGTCGACACGATCACGGAGGGTCTGTGCGCTGCCGACCCCCGGGGAAGTGATCTTTTCCGCAAGAACGCAACGGATTACAAAGAACGGCTTTCCAGGCTCGACGGAAAGTTCCGGGAAGCCCTGGGGACATGCAGGAAGAAGACCCTCATCCACGGCGGCCACTTCGCCTTCGGCTATCTCGCGCACAGGTACGGCCTCGAATACGTAAGCGCCTACGAAGGGTCTCCGAATGCCGAACCGACGGCGAGAAAGATCATCGCCCTCAAGAAGAAAATGGATGAGAACGGTATCCGTTACGTCTATTTCGAAGAACTGATCAATCCGAAGGTGTCGGAGCTTCTCGCCAGGGAGACGGGGGCAACGCTCCTTTATCTCCACGGAGCCCACAACCTGACGAAGGACGAGTTCGAGAAGGGTGCGACGTTCATCTCTCTCATGGAGAACAACCTCGAGAATCTCAGGAAAGGTCTTGAATGCAGATGACGCGCGTGGTGACGACGGAGAACCTGTCCTTCCGGTTCAACGGCGTCGAGATACTGAGCGATATCACCTTCACCCTCGAAAAAGGGGAATTTCTGGGAATCGTCGGGCCGAACGGCTCCGGCAAGACCACCCTTATCCGCCTGCTGCTCGGCCTGATCAGACCGACAGGAGGCACGATCACGCTCTTCGGACAGAGTGCCGATGTCTTCAGGGAATGGAGGAAGATCGGATATCTTCCCCAGAAGATATCAGCTTTCAATCCCCACTTTCCTGCCACGGTGGAAGAGATCGTCGCGCTGGGACTGCTGGCCGGCAAGAGTTTCCCGAGGAGGGTCGCACGGGGGGACAGGAGATCCATCGACGAAGCCATGGCACTCGTGGATATCACGTCCATCAGGAACAAACTCATAGGAGAGCTCTCAGGAGGCCAGCAGCAGCGCGTGCTCATAGCGAAGGCGCTGGTGGCCGGGCCCGAGCTCCTCATTCTCGACGAGCCGACGACCGCCCTCGATCCCGAGGGCAGGGAAAGGTTCTTTGCGACCCTCAAGGGTCTCAACAGGGACAGGAAGGTGACGATCATCATGATAACCCACGACATAGGCACCATCGGCCTGCACGCCTCGAAACTCCTCTATCTGGACAAAAGTCTCATCTTTTTTGGTGGTTTCGATGATTTCTGCCTCTCGACGGACATGACGGACTACTTCGGCGAGCACTCCCAGCATATGATCTGTCACAGGCATGACACGTGATGATGATTGACCAATCACCAATGACCACGAGCCAAACTGTCGCCGGATGTGTCTGGGCGGGCGCGCCATACCTTATTCCGTCTTCTCATTCATTGCCCGGAGGGGCCGTTGGACTTCCTTGACCTTTTCAGCCATGGGTTCATCCAGCGGGCCCTGCTTGCGGGCTCCTTCATAGCCGCGCTCTGTTCGGCGCTGGGGACGTTTCTCGTCCTGCGCAGGCTTTCACTCATAGGCGACGGGCTCGCCCACGTCACCTTCGGAGGTGTCGCCGTGGGACTCCTCTTCCAGGCCTATCCTTTCTATGTGGCGGTCCCGATCGTGGCGGCAAGCGCCCTCGGGATCCTCAAGCTCATCGACAAGGCCCGTCTTTACGGTGACGCCGCCATCGGCATCGTCTCCTCCCTCGGGATAGCCGGGGGTATCCTCATCGCGAGCGTGGCGGGCGGCTTCAACATCGATCTCTTCAGCTATCTCTTCGGCAACATCCTGGCCATAAGCTACGCGGAGGTGTGGACCTCAGTCCTGCTGTGCCTGTGCCTCATCATCGTCATCACCCTTTCCTACCAGGAACTCCTGGCCATCACCTTCGACGAGGAATCGGCCAGGACATCGGGCATACGCACGGACCGCATCAACCGCATCCTCGTCCTTCTGACAGCCCTCACCGTCGTCCTTGCCATGAGGGTCGTGGGGATCATGCTCGTTTCGGCACTGCTCATCATCCCCGCCGTGACGGCGCTGCAGTTCGCCAGGGGTTTCAGAGCGACGATCATGATCTCCTGTTTCACCGGCATCCTCTCCGTGCTGGCTGGTATCACCATCTCCTTTGTCCTCGACCTGCCCGCGGGGGCCACCATAGTCCTCGTCAATTTTGCCCTCTTTCTGCTGTCCTTCACCTGTGCCCGCCTCAGGGCCCGGAATGCCTCCCGCCGGCCTCCGGACACGGCCTGAACCGCCGGCCATCACCCTTCGCGTCTCTTACCGATAACTCTCCGTATTTTCAAACGGATAGCCTCAAAAAAAGATTCTGTCCCAACGTTGACAACGTCAGGCTGCAACATTATATTAGCCTAGACGCGAAAAACTTCAGGAGGAGATGAAAATGGCAAGAAAAGTGATAGGTATAGACCTGGGCACCACCAATTCGGTCGTTGCGGTCATGGAAGGAGGCGAGCCGAAGGTCATCATAAATGAAGAGGGAAGCAGGCTTACACCGAGCGTGGTCGCGTTCACGAAGGACGGCGAGGTGCTCGTCGGGCAGACGGCCAAAAGACAGGCCATCACAAACCCCGAAAACACCATATTTTCGATAAAGAGGTTCGTGGGAAGACGGTTCAACGAGGTGCAGGAAGAGATCAAGACGGTTCCCTACAAGGTGGTTGGAGACCAGGAAGGCAACGTCCGTGTCGATGTCCGGGGCAAGCAGTACACCCCCCAGGAGATATCGGCCTTCGTGCTCCAAAAGCTGCGGAAATCAGCCGAGGCGTACCTCGGCCAGCAGATCGACGACGCGGTCATAACCGTGCCGGCCTATTTCAACGACTCGCAGCGGCAGGCCACGAAGGACGCCGGAAGGATAGCGGGACTCAACGTCCTTCGCATCATCAACGAACCGACGGCCTCCGCCCTGGCATACGGGCTTGACAAGAAAAAGGATGAGACAATTGCCGTTTACGACTTTGGCGGCGGCACCTTCGACATATCCATCCTCGAGGTCGGCGACAACGTCGTCGAGGTCAAATCGACCAACGGCGACACCCACCTTGGCGGCGACGATATCGACCAGCGTGTGATAGACTGGATCGTCTCCGAATTCAGAAAAGATCAGGGCATAGATCTCTCAAAGGACAGGATGGCCCTGCAAAGGCTGAAGGAGGCGGCGGAGCGCGCAAAGGTGGAGCTTTCCGCGACGGTGGAGACGGAGATCAATCTCCCCTTCATCACCGCTGACGCCTCGGGCCCGAAACACCTCAACATGAAGCTCAGGAGGGCGGAACTGGAGAAGCTCGCCGACGATCTCTTCCAGAGGAGCATAGAACCCTGTCGGCGCGCTCTTGACGATGCAAAGATCCCGACGAACAAGATCGACGAGGTCGTCCTCGTCGGCGGTTCCACCAGGATCCCCAGGGTCCAGGAGATCGTGAAGGAATTCTTCGGCAAGGAACCGCACCGGGGTGTGAACCCCGATGAGGTCGTCGCCCTTGGCGCGGCCGTCCAGGCAGGCGTTCTCGCCGGCGAAGTGAAGGACGTCCTGCTTCTCGACGTCACGCCGCTGTCACTGGGTATCGAGACACTTGGCGGGGTGATGACGAAGATAATCGAGCGCAACACCACCATCCCGACAAAGAAGAGCCAGGTGTTCACCACAGCCGAGGACAGCCAGACGAGCGTCGAGATCCATGTCCTTCAGGGAGAGAGGGAGATGGCCAGGGACAACAGGACACTGGGGAGGTTCCACCTCATCGGCCTGCCGCCGGCGCCGAGGGGTATACCCCAGATAGAGGTCACGTTCGATATAGACGCCAACGGCATACTCCACGTATCGGCAAAGGATACGGCGACGGGAAAGGAACAGAGCATACAGATCACCGCTTCCACGGGCCTCTCCGAAGACGATATCCAGAAGATGGTCCACGATTCGGAGACCCATGCCGAGGAAGACCGGAAGAGAAAACAGGAGATCGAGCAGCGTAACCAGCTCGACAATATCATATACACGACCGAGAAAACGCTCAACGAGAACAAGGACAAGCTCTCCGCCGAGGACATCAGGGCCGTCGAGGACCTGTTGAACCCCGCGAAGGAAGCCATCAAGAGCGGCGATGCCGAGAGGATAAAAAAAGCGGCGGAAGACCTCACCAGAGCCTCCCATCATCTTGCGGAGACACTCTACAAGAAAACGTCGCAGGCAACGTCGCAGGGCGCTCCGGGACAGGATGGCGGCCCGCAGGCTGAGGCCCAGCAGGGCGGCAGAAGGGATGACGACGTCGTGGACGCGGAATTTGAGGATGTCAAGCGATAGGGGGAATTAATGGTAATCGGCTTAAAGAACGACAAAAGCATAAAAGACAGGATGTTCATACCGGCGGAACTGCCCGTTCTGCCGCTGAGGGGTACGGTGGCGTACCCCGATCTTGTCATGCCCCTCATCGTGGGGCGCGAGAAATCGATACGCCTCGTCGATGAAGCGATGAGCAAGGACAAGATGATAGCCATCATAACGCAGAAGAATCCCGATATCGAGGACCCGGGCCCGGAAGACCTCTATACCGTCGGGACCGTGGCCACCATCATGAAGATGGTCAAGATGGTCGACGGCAGCCAGAGGGTCGTGATCCAGGGCCTGTGCAGGTGCAAGGTGATAGAGTTCACCGAGGCGGATCCCAACATCAAGGCAAACATCCTCCCTGTCTTCGAGGACTACCAGAAGGACATCGAGATAGATGCCATGTACATCAACCTCAAGAACCTCTACCGCAAGGCCATCGAAATGGCCCCGTACCTTTCATCGGAACTTGCCCAGATAGCGTCGAAGGTGGAGAACCCGGGCAACCTGGCCGACCTCATCGCCTCGACGATAAACATATCGGTCATCGAAAAGCAGGAGATCCTGGAAAAGATAGACCTCAAGGAGCGGCTGAAGAAGGCGACGATCTACCTCAACAGGGAAGTGGAAACGCTGGAGCTCAGCAGCAAGATCCAGTCACACGTGAAGGAAGGCATCGACAAGACCCAGCGCGAGTACTACCTCAGGGAACAGCTCAAGGCCATCCAGAAGGAGCTTGGCGAAAGCGACGACAAGATAAACGAGGTCGATGAGCTCAAGAAGAAGATAAAAGAAGCCAAAATGCCCGATGAGGTGCGCAAGGTGGCGGATAAAGAGCTCGACAGGCTCTCGAAGATGAGCAGCATGTCCGCGGAATACACCGTCGCGCGGACATACCTCGACTGGCTGACGGAGTTGCCCTGGTCAAAGGCAACAGAGGACAACCTCGACATAGACGGGGCAACGAAGATACTTGACGAAGACCACTACGACCTCGAGAAGGTCAAGAAGAGGATCCTCGAGTACCTTGCTGTGAGAAAGCTCAAGGCCGACATGAAGGGACCCATTCTGTGCTTCGTCGGTCCTCCCGGCGTCGGCAAGACGTCGCTGGGCAAATCGATCGCCAGGGCCCTGGGCCGCAAGTTCATGAGGATATCCCTCGGAGGCATAAGGGACGAGGCCGAGATACGGGGACACAGGCGCACCTACGTGGGAGCCCTTCCCGGCCGGATCGTGCAGGGCATCAAGAAAGCCGGGTCCAACAACCCCATATTCATGCTCGATGAGGTCGACAAGATCGGAACGGACTTCAGGGGCGACCCTTCGAGCGCCCTGCTCGAGGTCCTCGACCCGGAACAGAACTTCTCCTTCAGCGACCACTACCTGGAAGTCCCCTTCGACCTCTCCAAGGTCATGTTCATCGCTACGGCGAACATGCTCGATCCCATACCGCCGGCACTGAAGGACAGGATGGAGGTCCTGGAGCTTCCCGGCTATACCGAGGAAGAAAAGCTCATGATAGCACGGCAGTTCCTTATCCCCAAGGAACGCTCCGAGCACGGTCTCTCCGAAGACCACATCGAGTTTGAAGAGGAGGCCCTGAAGGTCGTCATACGTTCCTACACCCGCGAATCGGGTGTCCGTAACCTGGAAAGGGAGATAGCCGCCATTTGCCGGGCCGTCGCCAAAGACGTGGCACAGGGCAAGACGGAGAAACAGACCATCACCGCAGAGAGCATCCACACCTTCCTCGGTCCCATCAAGTTCTTCTCCGAGGTGGCGGAACGCACAAAGTATTCAGGGGTGGCCACGGGCCTCGCCTGGACACCGACGGGAGGGGACATACTCTTCATCGAATCCACGAAGATGCGCGGCAAGGGCGCCCTGTCGTTGACAGGCCAGCTCGGCGACGTCATGAAGGAATCGGCACAGGCCGCGCTCAGCTACATCAGGAGCAAGTACGGCGACTACGAGATACCCGAGGACTTCTTCGAAAAGAACGACCTTCACGTTCACGTTCCCCAGGGGGCGATCCCCAAGGACGGCCCCTCGGCGGGCATCACCATGCTCGTTTCCCTTGTCTCGCTCCTCACGGACAAGCCCGTCCGCAACGATGTGGCCATGACGGGGGAGATCACCCTGCGCGGCCTCGTACTGCCCGTGGGCGGTATAAAGCAGAAGGTCCTCGCGGCACGGCGGGCCGGGATACGGAACATCGTCCTGCCCAAGCTCAACGAGAAGGACCTCGAGGAGGTTCCGGAAAGCATCAAGAACGGCATGGACTTCAAGTTCATCGAAAAGATGGACGAAGCGATAGACATCTGCCTGGCAAGCAAGTAAGGGTCGCAGGTCTCAGGTCTCAGGTCTCAGGTCTCAGGTCTCAAGACAGGAATAACAGAAAAGGGGCAAGCTCAACAGCTTGCCCCTTCGTAATTGGAGTTCTTAGTATGTTCCCTTCTTGTAACCTCCCGACGACGTCTCAGAAGCTGGGTCCGGGTCTTTTTGCGCCTGTGACCCGGAACCTGAGACCTGAGACATTTCTTTTCTCACTTTTCCACCGCCTTGAGCTCAGTGGTCCTGTCGGGTTCCAGGTTGGCTTTATCGAAAGCGGCGTCATCGGGGAGGATGAGGGAGAATTCCCGGGAGTCGTCGATCTCCATCGTCGCATTGTCGACGACAAAGTCAAGGACGTGGCCTCCCCTCTTTCCATCGGCACGGAGGAAGTGCAGGTGGTAGCCGGGCACGTTGACGCCCTTCACGAAGGAAGGACACCAGAATCCCGCCATTGTCCCGGTGACATCGGCAAAATCGAAGACCGGCTGCGCCTTGACTATCTCCGTGAGCGGCCGGTATGGCTTCTGCTGTGCCGGAACGCTGCGGGTCTTCACCATTCTGAATTTCCCTGTTATCCTGACGGCGTAGAAGCTGTTCCGCGTCGGGAAATTCCTCTGCGTCTCTGCAGCAAAGACTTTGAAGTCCGTTCCCGGCGCGAGGGGCACCGTCCTGTCCGCCGTGAAGAAGGTCACTGCCGCGAAAGGGGTCCTCGTATCCGGACCGGGTCTTCTGACATCGCCCGTGCTTGTGACCTGGTAGAAGACACCGTCGAGAAGGACCATCTCCCCGTCGAGCGCGGCAAACGTTCCGAGGCCGAAATCACCCTTCCCGCGCAATTCACCCAGTGTGGTCGGACCGTCATACACGCCCGTCATAAGGGCGTCTATCGTCGACACCTGCGTGATGGTGTCCTCTCCGGCAAAAACCGGGATCGCCGCCAGGAGCAGGCAGCCCGCGACAAGCAACAACTTGAAGGAACATTTCATCGCTCCACCCTCTCGTCACGGCGCCAGCTGCACCTGGTCGCCGAACCTCTTTCCCAGTGCCTCAATAAGCCCATCCACCTTCTCCTGGGATTCGAACTCCACCATCAGCTCACCGCCATCCCCGACGACAAGCCGTCCGAAGGGTCTGACCGCCTCGGAGACGTCCTCGGGCGCAACGGTCCACCAGCCCCGGGTCCGTCCCAGGAGCTCCTCCCCTTTCAGCTTCCGGGGGGTCACAAGGTCTATGGTGCGAAACCAGGCCGTCCAACCTATCTGTGCGGGCTCCCGCATGACGGGGGCCACCGGGTCATGGTAGATCCTGCACCTGCCGAAAAGACGAAGACGGATCACGTGAGCACCTCGTCCACGAGTCTCTTCAATCTGTCATTGCCCGGCAGAGACGCGGGAGGGACCTCGACCCCCTTCATGGACAATGCCCGTGCCAGGCAGAAGATATACATCGCCGCGGCAGAGTCGTCTCCCGTTTCCACGCCGCGCCGCATCGCCGCTACCCATGACCTTTCGAACAACGCCAGGGCGACTTCGCGAAACCGGCGAAGCCGGGGATCGACAGGCGAAACCCCGACGGTCCGCAGAAACTCTTTCTGCGCCCTCTCGATCGCGGCGAACACCGTACGCATGTAACGTACCTGGGAATCCCGTCCCCAGGTGTCGTCATCGGTCATCTCTCCTCCCCTTCAAGGCCGCGACGCCCTCTCCCGGCACGCGGGCACAGGATATGGCGACAACGTTCGCGGCAACTGCAATACAATAATAGAACCCTCCGCGGGTGTCAACCGTAAAGCTCCTTACCGGGCGGCCCTGACCGGGCACCCCCCGAGCTTTTTCTCTTTACAAGGGGGCAACCGCTGGACCATACTTTAAGACCATGAAGAAGGTCTCATTCGCCATGGCGGTCTTTCTCGCGTTCCTGTGCATCGGCTCCTTTGTGTGGCCCCGAGCCGCCGCCGGCGCCGGGTCCACGGATATGTTCCTCCTCGCCTTCGGCAAGGGAAAGACCGAAATCAAGCTCTATTCCGACTATTTCTGCGGGGCCTGCAAGAACCTCGAACCCAACGTCGAATACCTGATTTCCGATCTCGTGGCGAGAGATGTCGTCACCATCACCTTCGTTGACACCCCCATGCACAGACTGTCCACCCTCTACGCACGCTATTTCCTCTACATCCTCAACGCGAAGAAGGAGATACGCCACGCCCTCAAGGCGAGAAGGGCCCTCTTCGAGGCGGCACAAAAAAATATCTCCGACAGCGGGAAGCTGGAGGATTTCCTCGCCTCGAAAGGCTTGAAGTGGAAACCTTTCGACGTGGCGCCCGTCTTCTCCGTTCTCCAGGGATACCTTCGCAGCGACACCATAAACGCCACTCCGACGGCCGTCACCCTTCGGGACGGTGCGAGAAAAGTCCACCAGGGTGTTCCGAACATAACACGAATGCTTGAAGGACTGAAATAGACCCCGGAGCGAGCCATGAACGAAAGAGATGAGGAGAAGAAAAGGCTTCTTGAAACAGCGCGGGTGATAGCAGTGGTCGGTCTTTCACCTGATACAACCAAGGCAAGCAACATTGTCGCGCAATACTTGATGACCCACGGCTACCGGGTGATACCCGTTAACCCGGAATACACGGAGATACTGGGACAGAGGTCCTATCCCTCCCTCACGAGCGTGCCCGAAAGGATAGATATAGTCGACGTCTTCCGAAAGGCCGGCGATGCCCTGCCTGTCGTGGAGGAAGCTGTGACTCTCGCCCCGAAGGCGATCTGGCTGCAGCTTGGCATCGTGAACGACGAAGCCGCGAGGATCGCCCGGGACAGGGGAATCACCTTTTTAATGGACCTCTGCATCAAGCAGGAACATGCAAGGCTCATCGGGAAAGAAAAGAAGCGAGGGCCCTTAGGGGCCTCCTGACACACCTCACGGCAACCGGCGACCGGACAGCGAGGGTTTGATGAAAGATCCCCGGGGAAAACTGCGGTGAAGAGAACGCTTTCACAACACACAGGGTCTCACGAAGAAGGGGCCGACCTTTTTCTCAAGGGCGGGACCATACTCAACGTCTATTCCGGGGAACTGCTCGAAGGCAACATTGCCGTCCGCGGCGAAAGGATCGTCTACGTGGGTCCTTCGGAACACCATGTCGGAAAGGACACGAGAGTCCTCGAGCTTGTGGGCAAGACGATAACCCCTGGATACATTGAACCCCATTTCCATCCCTGGGATGTGTACAATCCCGTGTCCGTCGGTGAAGAAGCCTGCAGGCGGGGAACAACCACCGTCTTCTGCGACGACCTTGTGTTCTACATGGAAATGGGCCCGGTGCTTTTCCAGGAATTCATGGGTGCCTTCTCGGACATGCCCATCAAGTACTACTGGTCATTGCGGACAGCGCCCCAATCCCCCATGCGGAACGAGAAGGAAATCTTCTCCGTGGAGAACCTCCTTACCGTCCTCGAAGACCCCCGGGTCCAGTCCATCGGTGAGATCACGCGATGGATGGAACTGATAGAGGGCACCTCCCGGATACCCCCCGTGATAGCGAGGACGAAGGAGCTGAAGAAAAGAGTGGACGGCCACACGGCAGGCGCCAGGTACGACAAGCTCAACCGCCTTGCCCTGGCGGGAATAGAATCCTGTCACGAAAGCATCAACGGCCAGAACGTTCTCGACAGGCTGAGACTCGGATTTTACGTCATGCTCCGCGAAAGCTCCCTGAGGCAGGACCTCAGTCTCCTTCTCAAGACCGTCGCCAGGGAGCGCGTCCTGACGGACCGCCTTCTTCTCACCACAGACGGCTCCATGCCCGAGTACTATCACAGGCAGGGTGTCACGGACCACCTGATACGGATAGCACTCAAGGAAGGGATCGATCCCGTGAGCGCTTACCGGATGGCAACGATCAACCCCGCCGTCTACTTCGGGTTCGACCACAGGATCGGAGGGATAGCCCCGGGACGGGACGCCGACATGGTGATCCTCAAGGATATCCATGAGCCCACCCCGGAGACCGTTATTTCCCGCGGCAGGATCGTCGCGCGAGAAGGCACGCTCATCCAGTCCTTCCCGGCAATGGACTGGGAAAGGTATTTTCCGAAGGCCACATTCTCCCGGCGGGAATGGAGGGCCCGGGAGGAGCTCTTCCGGATCCCTGCCACCGGCGGGACCTCCACGGCCTTTCCCGTCATTCAGCTCGTGAACCCTGCCATCACCCGGACCCGCTGGGTCGAGTTTCCTGTCCGCGACGGTTATCTCGACTTCGATACCTCACGGTTTCTCCTGGTTGCGACGATCGGGAGGGACGGGGACTGGATAACGACGGGGCTCCTGGAAGGTTTCGGGAACGGGATCGAGGCGCTGGTGTCCTCTTACAACACGGCGGCCCAGATCCTTGTCGTGGGGAAGAACGCCCGGGCAATGAGCGCCGCCGTGAACAGGGTCCTCGAGATGAAGGGAGGCATCGTGATATTCGACGGGAACGGCCCCTGCTTTGAGCTGGCCCTGCCGATCGGTGGCGTCATGTCCGACAAGGCCTTGCCCGAACTCGCCGAAAAAGAGAGAGAATTGCAGTCCATCCTTTTCTCAAAGGGATACCCCCACCATGACCCCATGTACACATTGGTGTTCCTGCCCAATGACTTTCTTCCCGAGGTGAGGGTCAATTATCGGGGCATCCTGGACGTCAAGAACGACAGGGTCCTCTGGCCGAGGACGGACCTCATCTGAGGTGGACGGCCGGCCTTCGGCCCGGCGGGTCAAAACATCATTTTTTGTAGAGGTACTTCCTGAAGCACTCTTCCCTGGCCTCTCTGAGAAACCTGTCCAACCGCTCACTGGAGTGTCTCGGCAACCCGCAGTCCTTCGGCTTCCCATATGCCCGACACGTGCGGTCCCAGTCGGAGACATGCGCTGCCAGGGCCTCTGCCCGGCACTGTTCGTAGTCCTTTCTGTCCCTGGCCTTCTGGAGCCCGGCTTCCTGCCTTTCCCTGGTCGCCCTGTCCCGTTCGGCCCTCTTCTCGGAAGGCAGAAAGATCACGAAATAATAGAAAAGTGAGAACGCCACCGCCAGGGCACAGATGACGACGATCGCCCTCACCACCCTGTCCATCATCCCCGCTCCTTGCCCGAAGGCCTGCGCGCTTGAGCTATTTTGTCTTGGAGATCAGGTACGCCGCGTAACCTTCCTCGGTCTGCCACGCGTTCGACACATTCTTCGGCAACTGCCCGTTATGGTGCTTGAGCAGTTCCTGCTTCAGGTTCTCGTAATCCTTCTCTAGCTTGCGTATCCTCTCCTCCGCATCGACCTTCCTGCCCCTTGCCGCCTCCTCCTGCTCCCTGGCCTGACGCGTCGAGCTTTCCTGGTCCACTATATCGGCCATGCTCATGCCTTTCGGCGTTTTCACAGGATTGCTGTACTTGTAGACCTCGCGGTGGGCAGCCACAAGCTCCGAATTGATACTCCTTTGCTTCTTCAGGTACTGCGTCGTCGCCTCATCGAACCCGCCGCCGGCCGCCGGTGCGCTCCCTCCCGGGACCGCGGTCGAGCCCGACGCCGTTCCCGCCGGTTTCTTCTCCGCGCTGTCAGCCGCGGACAGAGCCCCTGCAAATCCGATCAACAGACAAAAAACGACAAACACCCGCAATACGTTCTTCATTGTTCTCTCCTCAGACAAAAAGGCCATCGCCCGTAATCCTTACTGACATTACAAATATCATTCAATAGACGATTTGTAAATTAAAGATTTGTAGAGCCGGACGCTCGACGGCAGTGATCCGGTCGATGCGGTCGACCGCGCTTTGAAGGATGCCGCAGGCCCCGGGGATGTTACTGGCGCGCCCGCCGCGATTTGAACGCGGGGCCTTTGGCTCCGGAGGCCAGTTCCGTGCATAAAGCTACATTTGTCGATGTTTGTATGAGTAAATCCATTGACGTATTAAACGTAATGATATAAACTACTTGAAGTAGCCTGTTGCCCCCATATCGACTGATGAGAAAGGATGAGTTGGTCTATGTCTGTATCGAAAAATCCATCAAAGGGTAGCGCTGAGGGTAGCACGGAAATGAGCAAAACTGACGAAAGCAACGAAACCTCCAGGGAAAAGAATAAGCGAAAAGCAACCCAATATCAAGGGGTGTATGAGCGGAAAGCTGTCCGCGCCCGCAAATCCGACGGGACCCCGATAATGGACATCTGCTACGACATCACGTATAAGCTGGGCGGGAAGAAGAAATGGGAGAAGGTCGGGTGGAAGTCCCGCGGTGTGGACGCCAAGCTTGCATATCTCGTCCGCGCGGAAAAACTCCGCGGCATCGCTGTGGGCACGATCCTTCCTGAGACAGTCAAGCCTTCCTCACCTGCCTTCGGGTCCGTGGCTAAGACATACCTCGACAACCTCAAGGCAGCCGGAAAGAGCGGATACGCTGCTGACCAGTCCAGGTATGACCGCCACCTCAAGGTCTTTCTGGGGAAAAAAGGCCTCGACCAGGTCGGCCCCCGTACCATGAGGGATCTCCGGAACCGTCTGCACCAGTCAGGCATGGCTCCGCAGACGGTGAAACACGTCCTGGCGCTTGTGAGACGCATCGTCAACAGCGCAATCCACGAAAAGGTCTGGACTGGCCCTAATCCTGTCGGCAAGGGCCTGATCCCGAAGGTCAGCAACACCCGACTCCGCTTCCTGTCACAGGCAGAGTCGCAGGCCCTGATACAGGCCTGCAACAAGCGGCTCCGACCCATAGTCATAACGGCGTTGAGCACGGGCATGCGGCGAGGAGAGATCCTCTCTCTGACCTGGAAGCAGGTCGACCTTGAGCACGGCTTCATATTCCTCGAGAGGACGAAAAGCGGGAAGCGTCGGGAAATACCAATCAGTTCCGTACTGAGGGAAACTCTCACCGTCCTTCCCCGCGATCCTGAGATCCCGTGGGTGTTCTATAACCTGCGTACCAAGAAACCATTGCAGGATGTGAAAGGCTCCTTCGCCTCAGCTTTGAAGGCAGCGGAAATATCTGACTTCCACTTTCATGACCTGCGGCATACCTTTGCATCCCACCTTGTGATGGGCGGAACCCCCCTCGCTACGGTCTCTCAGCTCCTGGGACACTCAGACATATCCATGACAATGAGATACGCGCATCTCTCACCTTCGCACCAAGCCGCCGCTGTTGAGTCACTTGGGTTCCTGTTCGGAAAAGAGGAGAAAGAGGAATAGGCCTCTGAGACGTTTTCTGAAGGGTGGGTGCTACACGACTATTCATCATGGCCCGAAATGCGCTCAGATCCAAAGCCTGGCGGTTTCCCGGTGCCTCATTTGGCATCCACCAGCAGTCCGAGGCCGAGGCCGGCTCGGTTCCAGTTCAAAGTCCACCGGCCCTTGACAGGCGGTCCTGTTTTCGCTGCAGAGAGGACCGGTGCAGGTATCCTGGCTTTTGTCGGCGCGATAAAGAAGGCCTTCACGGACTTTATACGGGAACAGACATTCGCCATCAGGAACGAAAAGGAAGTGTTCTACGAGGCTTTCGAGAGAGATTTTTCCGAAGAGACCTTCGAGTATTGCCTCATGCGGGGTACCGGTTGCTGACGGCTAGGATTTCATCTTGACCGCGAGGATCTCCGTCAGCTGCAGGAGAAAGTCCTTTGTTTCCTCGACGAGCTTCTGGACGTGTTCGACAGACATCTGCTCCTGATACTTGTCGACATCCTTCTTGATCATTACCATGCGCTTCCCGAAAAAGGCTACGTCCCCTCCCCTCTTCCGCTTCTCTTGCGGCGCTGTTTGCCGGGCCGGCTCCTCTTCCTTCGCATCCTTTGCTGGTTTCCCGAAAACTTCGCGGATCCCGTTCGCGGTCATCTCTTCAGAAAGTGCCAGGTCGAGGACCTCGTCAAACTTCTCATGGTCGATATTCTCGACAAAAACCTGTGCCTGTGATTTGTTCAGTCTGCCGTTCCTTACCGCTTCGATCGCGTTCTCGGGCAGGGTCAGTACGGACTCCAATCGGCGGATGTAAGTTGTTGATTTTCCAGCCAATTGGCGAATAGCCTCCAAAACAGGCAATTTGCCTGTTTGGACTTTGTCGCGGTTGGTTTCGGATGTTATAAGGTCACTGATCATACGTTGCGGTGCAATCGTATCATCCTCCATCGCCAGACGGTAATACTCCAAGTACCCATGGGCTTCTTCCACCGGGTTCAGGTCTTCCCGCAGAAGGTTTTCTTCAAGCTGGATGGTCAGCTTCTCGAGTTCGGAGATATTATCGTTTGTGATCCTGGCCGGGATGTGCAGCTTGCCTGCCCTCTTCGAAGCTTCCAGGCGTCTCTCGCCGGCTATAAGCTCATAGTGGAGGGCATCTCCCTCCCTTACGGGTTTCACGATGATCGGCGTGTCAACGCCGCGGCTCCTTACTGCCTCCGTCAACGCATCAATATCACCCGCTTCGATCGCTTCCCTGGAGCGCACCTGTTTCTTGACGAGGATCTTCTTAACAGGGATGTAGGAATACTCGGGGCGAGGGTCTATGATGGGCACCATGCCGTCCTTTAACTCGGAATAGGTCCCGATCGGTTCGGTTGCGTCAGTTGGCGGTAAGTTCCGCGATTCCTCCCTCTTCTTGAGCATCTCCTGGAAGCGCAGCTCCCGTTTATCTGGTTTTTTTGTTTGGTGGGTCATATGTCTCTCCGCTTTCTATCCTTTTGTGAATCTCTTCCGCGAGGCTTGCCAGTTCAGTGTCCGACTTCGATCCGGGGTAATTGTCCTTGACGATCCCGCCAATAGTTGCGAGGTCGCCTACATTAATCCTGCAAGCGATGGACTCTCTGTCATTGCTCCGTGAATCGTCTCGCAATATTGCCCCGGAATGAACTCAGAACACAAGCCTGGCGATTTCCCGGCACCTCAGGGAAAGACCCCAGGAGGCCTGCGCTGCTTTCGACACGGGTAATTTTAGAAGTTTTTATTAAAAGGGGCGCCAGCATTCTTTCTGATAGCTAAAAACATCAACAGAACGAAAGCCTTGCAATTACTTCTTGAAATAGAGTGCACCCAAAATAACCCATGTTGCATGTTCCAATACAGTTCCTACATAAAAATAAGTATCTCTCTTTTTGTCACAAATTAAATCAAGAAACCTTTGCTTCACTTTCTCACAAGCGGTTTTCTCATCTCCGTATTTATCGCGCATTTTTCGATACAGTTCCCCAATTTCCCAGTCCTCTATCATCATCTTATGTCCTTTACAACCAGGCTCTTCGCATTTGAATTGATAAGAGAACTTATAAGGGATCTTTTCAAGAGGTCTTTTATCGTAACCGAACAGTTTCATCTGTTTTATGATACTTTCAGCCTTCGGCGCCCACCTTCTCGCGGTCTCTTCTATCAAAAAGCTTTCAATAGAGAGAGGCTTAACGATTCCAAGAGATATTTCCTTTTGATCCGAGTCTTTCAAGGCACACATGGTTCCGAGCGGTTTTGCGAGGACATGTTTTCGCCGTTCAATCCAGTTACGCCTTGAAGGAACTATCGCGCCTGGAGTTATGTCGCTTACCGGTCGGTAACTCTCTGGGCGAGGGTCTTTTATATTCTTCTCGACATCTACCTCAATCCATTGGTACTTTTTATACCACTGTTCATAGGACTTGCTCCGATAATCGATAGGATATAACCGGATGAATGTACCGTCTTCAAGAACGCCGGCTGTGCATACTACTTCTTCGTACTTCGTTGATGGTAGAGGATAGGTCTTGACTGTGATGAGTAATTTTATTCTTTCCGCCATCGATTACCAACATGCTCATAATGATACACTGGCAATGATGTTTTGACGGAGATGTTTTGAGCTAATATTTTTCTGTGACATGTGTTAGGATTCTGCTCAAAGCAAAGCAGGAGAGAGCCTTTTTCGATACACAATCCTTTAACGGCATCAATATCTTTTGAGGCGTTTAACAGAATCGTTTCTTCATAGACTGTCCATAATTCCTTGCCGTCACCGTTTTTTCTTATTGAGGATGGTATCCCCAAGGCGGGGAAGTGGTAATATTCAACGTCAATCTCATGACACTTTTCTTTCAACTGGCTGCTTGAAAAACCGTACTTTCTGGAAAAAGGGTTATTACGAACATCAATCACCCTTCCGATGCCTCTCGATAGCAAAACATTCAAGAATGTATCGATGGAGAGGCCCTCGTAGCCGAGTGTATATACACCACGAGGGGTCACGTTGATGCTCTCATGTGTCGCCTCAGAGAGCAAGCTTCTTGAGGCATACCACGGATATTCACCATAAACATATTCAAGGAGCTCTTCTTCCGGCATAACTCCGTACTGTTCCAGTATACTTACCACCGATCGACTTTCACCTGACGGCAGCTTTTCTATCACCTTCTTTTTGTCGACGTATTGAACATTTTTACCAACGAATGTGATCATTCCCGCAGTTTGCATATCAGACAAGTCCTTATACAACTGGAAGGAAAAAGGGCCGTATTTATGCGGGAAAAAGTCATAAAAACTGACGTTGGAATCAAAGTCTTTTTCATGGCGCAACAAAAAAAGCCACTTAACCAGTTGAATTCTTGATGCAAGGCTCTTCGGGGCTCGCCTTAACAGTTCAATTATAACTCGTTGCCGCCAGAACATTTTCCCTTCCTTTTTTCTACTTTATTTAGAAAGGGCTGTTAATGTCAATAAAAAACAAAGGAATCGTCATAGCTTGACCTTCGAAAAGGTCAGATCGAAAAGATAGCTAAGTCACTCCTCCCATATTCCCATCTGATTCCCGTTGCCCCGGGGTACCTTGGGCCCTTTCCGCAATTCCTCCGGAACCCCCGGAAGCTCGCTCGCCTCGAAGAGCTCGCTGTCGAGAACTGCCTCCAGTATCTCCTCCTGCTCCGGGTAACCTTCCAGGGTCTTCTCGAGAACCCACAGGAGCTCGAGGAACTCCCTGGTGAATTCATGTGTCCATACCTCTGGGTGGATGTTATCCAGAGGAGATGATTTCTTTCCCTTCCGTTCCCTCATCCTGTAGCCCAGCCAGGACTGGACGACCTTGAAACCTGATACCTCGAATTCCCATATCGCCTTTGAGACCGGAGCGAACCTGCCATCGCCAACGGTCACGGTCTGCGTATCTTCATCGTAACCGTATCCATTCGGATACTCGTCCCTCCTGTCTGATACCGCCACAGAGCATCTCGCGGATCCCGTCGGGATCTTCCCCCGGGGACGTTCCTTCGAATAGAGACGCTCCCCGTACGTGTGCAACCAGATCAGGGACTTGCCGAACTCGGCGGCCTTGGAGAACAGCGCCCTGTCCTTCGTGATCGGAACGCGGATCTCGCGGTTGACGAGTTCCTCCGCAAAGCGGTCCGTGTATCCGGGATGCGCAAGGAGACAGTACACATATGCCGCCAAGTCTTCGGGGGTCACAGACCCTAGGGCTTCGAGGAGGCCCGGGGTAATGTTGGGCTTCGTGGCATGGTTGTCAAGGAAGAGAGGCATTACATCCGCCCCTCCGTATGAACCCCTAAAATGATGTTTGTCCGGGATTTCCGAGCAACATATTACGGCCTGCCCAGATCCGAGAGGATGATTAAACAGGCTGTTAAGATATATTTGTTCTTTGCCGTGAGCATACCAAAGTGCTGGCCTCAGGAAATCCCCCAGCCGATTATCCGGGATGACCCACTGTCTATCGAATGAACGGTAGGCATATCTGATCGGCAGTATCAGGTCGTTCTCACAAGCGTCGACAAGGGGAGGCAATTCCTTACCAGTGCCGCTTATATCGAAACACTTGTCCGTTATCTTCCTGTCGCGCGTTTCCTTAAATAGCGTCTCTTTGTCCTGTGACGAAACGAATGTCTTCCATCTCAGTGTAAGAGTGGCCGTGTCCGGGGCAACTGGCCAAGTACGATAGAACCCTACGCCA
This sequence comes from Syntrophorhabdus sp., assembly GCA_012719415.1. Lineage (NCBI taxonomy): Bacteria > Pseudomonadati > Thermodesulfobacteriota > Syntrophorhabdia > Syntrophorhabdales > Syntrophorhabdaceae > Syntrophorhabdus > Syntrophorhabdus sp. The sequence continues at coordinate 980 of JAAYAK010000022.1, read as the reverse complement.
GGTTGTTGCCAAGGAAATATATCGGTAATCTTCGGCCACTTGTTGAAATCGCCAGTAGTTGCAGGTCGAAAGGGGGCTTGCCATTGATTCGGGGCTGTCTCCCATTTCAGGTCCATCGCGATCCGCACTTTTTTCAACGTCGTTAGCTTTTTATCTCGTGTGCCTTCAATCCTTGTATATCGTACGATGGCCGGGGTATCGTCATCCTTCACCTTCTTTCTCCAGGCGACAAAAATCGCGACGGGGGTCTGAATGGCGAACACGTTCTCTTCCTTCCTGGTTCCCCTGCCCTCTCCTCCCAGGTCTATGATATCGATATGGTCACAAATCCGGCGCATATGCTCACGCATACCCGAGAACGCATCGCCGTCAATGTAACTCGAAGCAGTGATGAACGAGATAACGCCGGGACCGACGGCCGTTTTGTGCTCGAACACTTTCCATAGGGACCATCGAATGAAATAAACATAAAGATTATACAAATTCCGCAGTTGGATGCCAAGTCCTGCTTCCCTTGCCGGCCGCAGGAAGTCCTCCAGGATGGGTTTATCCTCCTCGCCACCGTATCTGACCCACCCTCCTGTCGTCTCCCTGTTGCTGCCGTCCTTCTCGGCCGATTCGTGCCGGCCATAGGGGGGGTTTCCGAGGCATACCAGTACATGCTGGGCATCCTTCACTTTCAATGCACGCTCATGTTCCTGGGCGATGGGTTTGTGAAAGAGCGGAGGAACGGGCGGCTTCACATGCGGTGATTCGAGGGTGTTTGTGAGGTAGATACCCGTGCCGGCGTCAGGGAGCGCGACCTTGTGCTTGGTCAATGCCTGCGAGAAACGCAGCTGCGCGACCGCATACGGCCCGACCATCCATTCAAAACCATGAAGATTGTGGAGGAGGGAACGGGCTCCCCCCTTTACCGCTCCGGGGCCCTCCTCTTCTTCCACCCGTCCCAGGGCATGCTCGATGATCGTGAGCAGGTACGT
>JAAYAK010000021.1 GCA_012719415.1 Syntrophorhabdus sp. | reverse complement strand
GAGATGTCTCCGGACGCCGGATCTCCAATAACATAGACATGGGAATCGGGGATGAAATCGTCCTGACCGGGAATGAATTGAACGCCTTTGTAGACCTGGGACATGGGAGACTCCTTTATACCTTTTTTTCTATTTTGCCGGACCGCTTTCCGAGCCAGCGGTTGAGCTCGTCAAAATAGATGTAGAAGACGGGCGTGATGTAGAGGGTCATGATCTGAGAAAGGAAGAGACCGCCCACCACGGCGACACCCATGGGCTGACGCGCGTCCCCCCCCGCTCCGATCCCGAGCGCGATGGGCAGGGTGCCGAAAAGGGCCGCCATCGTCGTCATCATGATGGGCCGGAACCGTATGAGGCACGCCTGGTAGATCGATTCCTCGGAGTTGAGCCCTTTCGTCCGCTCCTCCTCGAGGGCGAAGTCGACCATCATGATGCCGTTCTTCTTTGCGATGCCGATCAGCATTATTATACCTACCATACCGTACATGTCGAGTTCCATACCAAAAACCCACAGGGTCAGCAGGGCGCCGCACGCCGCCAGCGGCAGGGCCGTCAGGATCGTGATGGGATGGATGAAGCTCTCGTAGAGTATGCCGAGGACCATGTAGATGACGAGCACCGTGACGAAGAGGAGGAAACCCATGCCCGAAAAGGATCTCTGGAACTCCTGCGCCGACCCCTGGAAGCCCGTCACGATGGACTGCGGCAGATTCACATCCTTCGCTATCCTGTGCGTGGCATCCACCGCCTCACCCAGGGAGTGTCCCGGGGTGAGATTGAAGGCTATGGTGGCCGAGTTGAGCTGGCCCGTATGATTGACGTTCACGGGGCCCACCGTCTGCTCGATGGTCGATATGGTACCTATGGGCACGAGCTTGTTCGCCGTCGATTTGACGTAAAGATAGGAAAGCGCGTCGGGATCCGATTTGAATTGCGGCTGAACCTCGAGGATGACGGCATACTGGTTGAGCTTCCCGTAGATGGTCGACACTTTCCGGGACGCGTAGGCCGAGAAGAAGGTGTTCTGGATCTGGTCGAGACTGAGGCCCAGCGCGGATGCCTTGTCGCGGTCCACATTAATGAAGAGTTTCGGCATGTTCAGCTTGACGTCGGAGTTCACGTCCGCCAGGCCCGGGAGCTTGCCCATTTTCTCTTCGAATATCCCGGCGTACTTGTAGAGGTCCGTCAGGTCCGAACCCTGAAGGGTGAATTGATACTCGGCCAGGGCGTTTCCTGCCCCTATCTGGATGGGAGGCGGGTTCTGGGGGAAGACGAGGAGGCCCGGAATGCTGTTGAGCTTCGGCCTTAAGGAGGCGACTATCTGGTCAACGGAGTGCTTGCGGTCTTTCATGCTCTTCAACATCACGAAGACGATACCGTTGTTGTAAGAATTCATGCTGGCAACGGAGATAAAGTCCTTCACATCGGGCTCCGCCTTGACAAGCTCGTTGAGTTCGCTCTGGTGTCTTATCATGTCGTCATACGATATCTTGTCGGCGGCCTGGACCCAGGCCATCATGAAATTCTGGTCCTGGGTGGGGAGAAACCCCTTCGGGATCCTCATGAAGAGAAAACCTGAAAAAACAAGGACGAGGATGGTGACGACGAGGGCGACCCTCCGGTGCGTGAGCACCCACCGGAGGGTGCGGCCGTAAAAACCTATCATGGCCTGAAACCCCTTCTCGGTCAAGGCGTAGAACCTGCCCTCCTTCTTCTCGTGAAAACCCTTGAGAACGCGGCTGCACATCATGGGTGTCAGGGTGACGGAGATGAAACCGGAGATCAGGATCGCCGCCGCGATGCAGACGGCGAACTCATGGAACAGCTTGCCGATGATGCCCGGCATGAAGAGGATGGGGATGAAGACAACAACGAGCGAGAGGGTCATGGACATGATGGTAAACCCTATCTCCTGAGACCCCTTGAAGGATGCCTCCGTGGCGTTCTCCCCCATCTCCATGCGCCGCACTATGTTCTCGAGGACGACTATGGCGTCGTCGACGACGAGGCCGACGCACAGGACCAGCGCCATCATGGAAAGGTTGTTGAGGCTGAATCCGAGAACGCTCATGACCGCAAAGGTGCCGATGATGGACAGCGGCACGGCCACGTTCGGTATGACCGTCGACCTGAAGGACCGCAGGAAAACGAAGACGACAAAAAGGACGATGATGATGGTCAGAACAAGGGTGAACTGAACGTCCTGGATGGATTCTTCAATGTAATCGGAGGCGTCGTAGAGGAGGTGCCATTCCACCGATTCGGGCACCATCGACTTCAGACGGGGGACGAGTTCCTTGACGCCTTGAGCGACAAGGACCGTGTTCGATCCCGGCTGTTTCTTGACGGCAAGGACGATGGCGCGCCGGGTCTTCTCGCGCGTCGAGTACCAGGCGGCCATCTGCTTGTCCTTCTCGACGCCGCTTATCGCGTCTCCAACGTCCTTCACGCGGACCGGCGTACCGTCCTTATAGGTTATGATGACATCCCTGTACGCCTCTCCGACCGTCAACTGTCCGTTGGAATCGATCGTGAAGGCCTGGAAGCTCCCGTCGATGGTTCCGCCCGGAAGGTTGACGTTCGCCGCCTTGATGGCCCGCTCCACGTCGTCGATGCCGATGCCCTGCTTCGCCAGAAGCTTGGGGTTCACCTGGATGCGCGCCGCAAACTTCTGGCCGTAGGTGATGACCTGGGAGACGCCGTTGACCATGCTGAAATTCTGGGCAAGATAATTCTCCGCGTAATCGTTGAGCTGGGTGAGGGGCATCGTCTCCGAAACAAGGGCAAAATAGAGGATGGGCTGGTCGGAGGGGTTGACCTTCTCGTACGTGGGGGGACTCGGCAGGTTGGTCGGCAGGTCCCCCTGGGCGGCCGCTATCTTGGAGTTCACATCCTGGGCGCATGCGTCTATATTGCGGTCCAGGGTGAACTGAAGGATTATGCTAGTCGACCCCGTGTAGCTCTGGGAGGACATGGAAGACAGGCCCTGTATGGTCGAGAACTGCTTCTCCAGAGGCTTTGCCACGTTCGAGGCGATGGTCTCGGGGCTTGCCCCGGGAAGGCTGGCCGAAACCATTATCGTAGGGAAATCCACGGCCGGGAGATTATTGATGGGAAGGTCCACGTAGCTGTTGATGCCGAAAAAGAGAATGCCGAACATGACCAGTATGGTCATGATGGGCCGCTTGATCCATATGGCCGAGATGTTCACTTCTTCGTTCCTGCGGAGGCTTCCGGCGGGGGCGCTCCGGTGCCGGTCTTCTGAGGCGCGGGTTTTCCGGGAGCGGCCTCAAGGCTTCCGCCGTTACCCCGCTGTCCCGATGCGAGTGAATCGCGCACTGAAACAGGGAAACCGTTCCTCAGCTTGAAGTGGCCGTCGGTGACGACTGTCTCCCCGGCGTTTATCCCCTTTCGCACCACCGTCAGGCCCCGCACAGTCCTGTCCGTCGCGACCACGCGATATTCGACCGTGTCGTCGGCCTTTATGACAAAGGCATATTTCCCTGTCTGGCTGAGCTGTATAGCCCGCTCGGGAACCACGACGACGCCCTTTTCCGTGGTGAGAGTGAGGACCACATTGACGAACTGTCCCGGCCAGAGAAACCTGTCGGTGTTCGGAAATGTCGCCTTAAGGAGTATCATCCCCGTCTGGGTGTTCACGGTATTGTCCATGAAGGTAAGCTCGCCTTCCGGCGGCTCTCCCGTGTACCCGGCGGGAAGCACCCTCGCTTTGAGCTTTTGACCCACGGAGTACTTCCTGACGGCAGGGAGGTCCTTTTCGGCTATGGAAAAGGAGGCATAGACGGGCGATATCTGGTTGATGGTCGCTAGCTGGGTATCCACGTCCTTGATCATCCTCCCCTCAAAGACGGCATAGGCGCCCATGCGCCCATCGAAGGGAGCGGATATGAAACAGTGGGCCAGGTTGAGCCGGGCATCCTGCAAAGAGGCCCTGTCCGCGACAACGAGGGACTCCTGCGCATCGGCGACGGACTGCTTGTTCTCGTAGTCGGAAAGAGCGACCGCGCCCTTTTCGTAGAGGTACTTGTACCGCTTCGCCTCGTCGCGGGCGAATTTCATCTGCGCCGTGTCCCGCGCCAGCTGCGCCTCGGCCTGGCGCACCTTTGCCTGGTACTGGTTGGGATCGATCGTGAAAAGAGGCTGGCCCTTTTTGACGTCCTGACCTTCTTTGAAATGGGTCTTCACCAGTTGCCCCGTTATCTGGGCGTAGATGGGAACGCTGCGATAACCTTCGATGGTCCCTATTTCCCTCAGCTCCACGGGCATATCCTTCGCAACAGCCTTCGCCGCGGTCACGGCCACCCGCTCCGGCGGCGGCGCCGGCTTCTTTCTCGTCGCGACATATACGATGACGACCACGCAGACGAGGACGATCCCCGCCGCTACGACCTTTTTCCTCCGGGACATCGCCCGAAGCCTGCCGATGACTCCCCTGCCCTTCTGTGCGTCCATCATCTGCTCCCCATGGCCTTCTCCATGTTGGCCCTGGCAACCTTGTAATCGAAGAGGGCGCTTATGTTGGCCAGCTTCGCCTGGCTGTAGGTCACCGTGGCGTCTGTGACCTCGAGAGGGGTCGCGAGTCCGGCGTCATAGCGCAGGTTCGCGATCTCCAGGTTCTCCGTCGCCTGCCGTATCTGGACATTTGTGGTCTCTATCGTCTGCCGTGCCTTGATAAGCGCCAGCCACGCCTGCTTCACATCGAGCGTGATCTGGAGCTTCATGGCGCTGATCTTCGCGTCGACGGACTGCTTGTTCGCCTGGGCCTCGGCGACCTTGTTCGTCGTCGACAGACCGTCAAAGAGGTTGACCGACAGAGCGACCCCGGCATACCAGCCCTGCCCGAGGGGGTACTGGCTGCCGGCAAAGTTGTACTGGGCGTTACCATTGATCTGCGGATAGTATTCCTGCTTCGCCCGGGCAACGGCCTTTTCGGCGGACTCCCTCTGGGCCTCCAGGGACTTGAGGTCGGGCCGCGTCTCGTAGGCGGTTTTCAGTGCATCCTCCAGGGAGATCTCGTACCTGTCGAAGTCAAGACTGTCGTGGATGGCATAGTCCGCGTCGCCGTCTATGCCCATGGCGTTGTTGAGGTTCACCCAGGCGACCTTGAGGTCATTCTCGGCTCCGATGAGGTTCAGTTTCGCGTTGGAAAGGTCGAGTTCGGCCTTCGTAACATCGTACTTCGGCTTCTTGCCCGCCTCGAAAAAGACGACGGCTACGCGGTAATGCTTCGCGTATTGCCCGACAACCTCCAGGTTGACGTCCCGCGAACGCTTGGCCTTCAGGACCCCGTAGTAGGAGGACTTCACCGTGTTGGCAACGGTGTTCATGCTGTTGTCGATATCGCGGCGGGACGATTCCACGTTGAGCCTTCCGATATTCACACTCGTTGGCGTCCTCCAGAAATCGAAGATCATCTGCTTGAGGCTCACGTTGGCGACATTCTGGTTGTACTGGTCGAGAAGGGCCCCGTAATAAGGGTCACGGGTATTGTTCACCTCGAAGTTGCGCGTGAACCCCGCCGAGCCGTCGACCTTCGGGAGATAACCTGCCCGCGCCTGCCCGAGCTGGGCCTCGCGCGCCTTCATCGTATACTGGAAGCCCATGATGGCTGGGTTCATCTTAAGACCGATGTCTATGGCCCTCTCCAGGTTGAGGGGCTCGCCCGGCCTGATGGGCGCCTCCTGGGCAAAGAGGTCACTCCCGACGATCATCAGAAACACCGCCAGTACACAGAACAGGTATCTTCTCATTTCCAGTCTACTCTCGCCTCTGACCGGCTCTTTCTCAAGCGAAAAGGGGTCTGTTTGATGAACAGGTACGTGACATATTAGATAAGTGGACCACCGTTGTCAAGAAGGACTTTGGACACCGGAAGAAACGTGATAGAATGGAAAACGGTTTTAAGTTTTAAGTGTTAAGTTTTAAGTGCCAGGATCTGCATGAATCACCCTTGCTTCGGCTTAAAACCTAAAACCTAAAACTTAAAACCGTCTTCTAAAAAAGGAGGAGGTCATTCATGAACATGCAATTCAAGGAACGATTCCTGAAGCTTTGGGAGAAGTACTTCCCCGGTGCTTCTCTGCCCGTGGTCTTCTTTTACAGTGATGACGAGGCCGGCGCCGCCATCGTGAAAGGGCCGAAGAGCCTGGAGGAGCATCGCTGCATCCTCGCCGACATCACACGGGCGGCACGAGGCCGTTCTCTCGCTTTCAACGTCGACTCCATCGGCTGCGGCGGCGGCAGAAAGTACCTCGGCTTCAGCGAGGTCCTCCGCCCCAAT
>JAAYAK010000020.1 GCA_012719415.1 Syntrophorhabdus sp. | reverse complement strand
CCAGAGAACACATTACAATTCCGAAAATCCTGGCCGGGGGGTTCATGAAAAGATCCGTTTGTCACTATCTCGCAGTCCTGTTTGTGCTTTTTGCGCTGCCGCTGCAGCTGGGGGCGACCGATGTGGTTCTCAACAATACCCGGGCGCGTGTCTTCTTCAGCCCTGGCGGGGGCGCGACAAAGGCCATTCTGAGGCAGATCGGCGAGGCCGAGCGCGAGGTTCTCGTTGAGGCCTACCTCTTCACCTCTAAACCCATTCAGGCCGCCCTTCTCAAGGCCCGGAAGCGGGGCATCGAGGTGGAGGTAATCCTCGACGGCCACGAGCAGAAAGAGCGCAAACACGTCACGGCCAGGGTCCTCAAGGCCGGCGGCGTCGACGTCTGGCTCGACAACGACCATGCCTCAGCCCACAACAAGGTTATGATCATCGATCGCCGGACGGTCATCACGGGTTCCTTCAACTTTACCTACGCCGCCGAGGACAGAAACGCCGAGAACCTCCTCATCATAACCTCCGGGGAACTGGCCGCCCTGTACAGGGACAACTACCTGAAGCTCAGGAAACACTCGAAAAGATACTAGAAGACCGTTGGCACCGTTAGAACCGTTGGAACCGTTAGAAGGGGAAACTGGAGATAGACGCCGTTAACGGTTCTAACGGTCTTCTCTCGGCTGCACTATGAGGTTTATGATGTAGTTGACAGCGGACAGCACGACGCTGTAGAGCAGGGCCCACCAGAAACCTGCCACCTCGAAGCCTTTGATGACCGATGATGCGAGGAGGATAAGGACGGCGTTAATGACAAAAGTGAAGAGGCCAAGGGTGAGAATGTTGATGGGCAGGGTGATGAGAATGAGGACCGGCCGCACGAGGACGTTCACCACGCCCAGAAAAAGCGCCACCCAGAGGGCGGAAAAGAAACTGCCCACCCTCACACCGGGAATGAAATACGCCGCGATAATGATGGACGCGGCCATTATCAGCCACTTGAGAAGAAGCCCCATGGTCCGGGAAAATACCCGCCTACTCGCGGTAGAACTTGTGCTCCGGGAGCATTCTCAGGGAAACGTCTTCGGCTTCACCGATGACGGTTTCGAGAGCAACGCTCAGAGCCACCATCTTAACGGAGATGGCATCGAGAATACCCGCCACCTTTTGGATGTTCTCCCTGGTCTCCGCACAGCATTCGTTGATCCTGACCTCGTTCTTTCTGCAGTCCTCGATGAGTTCCCTGTGCAACTCCCACTCTTCGCGCGTGAGATTCTTGGATGCCAACAACTCGTCTACGGTCATAATATCGTTCATTTTAGCCTCCGTCCCCAAGAACCACTGTCAGTGATTGTATAAATAAGTCTATCCTTTTTGGCAGGAAAAGGCAAACGGAAAGGCAAGGGGGGTGGATAGGACCTATAGGACTGGATAGGACCTATAGGACATATCCGACCTATAGGACAGATAGGACCAATAGGTCCTATAGGTCCCACGCGTCCTATCGGTCCCATTCGTCTTATAGGTCTTATCGGGTCTTATAGGTCCTATCAAAGACCCCTTCTCCCCTTCCCCTTCTATCATTGACTTATCCCACCGCATGAAGCATATTAAAGGTGTATTTGAAAGGTGGACAGTGAAGGATAAAGGAAAGGAAAAGGCCGGCATAGGGACCAGGTTCCAGAATGAGACCAAGTACACGCCCGCTTCGCTTTCCGGCCACATGTTCAATCTCGGGGCGATCCCCGACACCTTCAAGGAGTATCCGAGTCCCATCGCCAGGGTGTCGCTGCCGGAGCCGAAAGCCGGCGGGGAGGCGGGCCTGTGGAGACTTCTCCTCAAGAGAAGGTCGCGCCGTGAATACGCAGCCGGCAAGCCCCTCAAGCTCAACGACCTCTCAGCGCTGCTGTGGGCGACACAGGGTCTCACGGCCCAGTTCGGCGACACCTTTTTCCGGACGTCGCCCTCCGCGGGCGGCCTCTACCCCGTGGAGACCTACCTGTGCGTCCGCGCTGTAGACGGGCTCGAAGAGGGAATATACCATTTCAGACCCGGCGATTACGATCTGGAATTCCTCAAGAAGGGTGATTTCTCGAGGGCCCTCACTGAGGCAGCCCTTCAGCAGACCCTTATCCTCGCCGCCCAGGTCACCTTCATCTGGTCGGCGCTCATCGCCCGGGGAAGCTGGAAATACGGCCAGAGGGTCTACCGCTACATCTATCTCGACGCAGGCCATATCGCGCAGAACCTTTATCTTGCCGGTGAGGCTCTGGGGCTCGGAGTGTGCGCCGTCGGAGCATTCTACGATAACGACGTGAACCGCATCATCGACCTTGATGGAGAGGAAGAGACGGTCATCTATATGGCCACGGTCGGATTCCGCTCTCCGCAGAATCCCGTGTAACCGGGCAAGGAGTAAAGGAACATGTATGAACAAGGAGTCATAAGACCACCCAGCGAAGCCCAGAGTCTCCTGATACGGGTGACGAGGAATTGCCCCTGGAATCAGTGCATCTTCTGTCCCGCCTACAAGGGAGTGAAATTCTCCCGCCGTACAGTCGACGAGGTCAAGAAGGACATCGACAGTATGGAGAAGGAGTACGCCTCCTACAAGAACACGATCAGATCGGCCTTCCTCCAGGATGCCGACAGCCTCGTCCTCAAGACCTCGGATATTCTCGAGATCATCAGATATACGAAGGAAAAGTTTCCCGGTCTTGAACGCATCACGACCTATGCCCGGGCAACGACCTTGAAACGCAAGACCGTGGAAGAGTTGCGCGAGCTCTGCAAGGCCGGCCTCACGAGGATACACGTGGGACTGGAAAGCGGCTCGGAGAAGGTCCTCAAGATGATACGGAAAGGTATCACACCCGAGGACATCGTCGAAGGCGGCAGGAAGGTCGTGGAAGCGGGGATATCGCTGTCGGAATACATAATGCCCGGCGTGGGCGGCAGGACGATGAGCTCCGAGAACGCCGTCGAGACGGCGCGACTTCTCAACCACATCAAGCCCGACTTCATCAGGGTTCGGACCTTTGCCATGCACCCCATGTCACCGATGCACAAGCTCGTTGAGGACGGGACCTTTGTCGTCATGAACGACGCGGAGATAGTGGCAGAGATACGTCTTCTCGTCGAAAACCTCGATGAGATGCACTCTTACTTCTCCTGTGCCGATTTCAGCCTCAACCTGCTCATGCAGGTGGATGGCTATCTTGACGAAAAAAAGGACTACATGCTCAGCGAGCTTAACAGGTTCCTCGCCCTCACGCCGGAACAGCAAAAGGCCTATGCTCTCATCAGGCGTTCCTCCTACATGCAGTATCCCCTCGAGGCCGCCGAGAACGAGGACCTTCTGAGCAAGATACGCCCCGAGATCGAAAAGCTCGAAAAGGAGGACCCCGAGGGCTTCTACAGGTACATAGAAACGCTGAAATCCTACCAGCTCCCCCAACCACAGACAGACGAGTGGAAGTGAAGACGGCTTGAACCGCTTGAACCGCTTGAACCGCTTGAACGAAGAGACCTATTTCTGGCAGTCGGGTTTGCGGATGAACGGGTCCCGTCAGCGTTAGCGACAGGACCGGCTGTTCTTTCTTTCACTTTCAAGCGGCTCAAGCTGTCTTCAGTCTTTCTTCCAGTTCCGTCGGGCGCAGGACCTCGAGGTGGATGGATGCTCCCAGGGCGAGCTGGAGGTTCTGTTTGCTTTCGGTGAATCTCTCCGCCAGTTCACCATCCATCGTGAGGTAGCAGTCGAT
>JAAYAK010000019.1 GCA_012719415.1 Syntrophorhabdus sp. | reverse complement strand
GTCCGCCGGTCATGGTCCTTATTCCCGGGGCCGGGATATCCGGGCGGTCCCGGAAATGGATTGACAGACGGTCCGTCCGGAAAGGACAAAAAGGGCAGTGGTGAGGAAGGGTTCGCCTATACGGCCAGGTACTGTCTCTTTATCCCTTCGTCTTCCCTGAAGGTCTGGATATCGGACTCATACCTGATATGCCCCTTGTCGATAATGACCACGCAATCGGAAACCGCCATCGCGAATTTGATGTTCTGCTCCGAAAGGAGGATGGTGGTGCCTGCCCCCTTAAGTTTCAGCACAAGGTCTTTCAGTGTGTTCACCATCACCGGGCTCAGGCCCTCGCTGGGCTCATCGAGGAGGAGCACATCGGGGTTTCCCATAAGCGTCCGCGCGATGGTGAGCATCTGCTGCTCGCCGCCCGAGAGTGTCCCTCCCGCGCGGTTCTCGAACTCTTTGAGCACGGGGAAGAACTCGTAGACGAGGTCAAGGCTCCACGTACCCTTTTTTCCCGTGGTCGTCCCCAGTATCAGGTTCTCCTTCACGGTGAGGGGACCGAAGATCTTTCTGTCCTCCGGCACGAGACCGAGGCCGAGCCGGGCTATCCTGTAAGGTTTCATACCACCTATGTCCCTTCCATTGAATATGACCCTGCCGTTCTTCGGGTGTACCACCATGACAAGGGTCTTGAAGGTCGTTGTCTTTCCCGCTCCGTTGCGCCCCATGAGACAGAGGGTCTCCCCCTTGCGGACATCAAAGCTGACATCAAACAGTATGTGACTCTTGCCGTAATAAGAGTTGATCTTCTCGACCGTCAGGACTGCGGACATTTCATTCCACCTCTTTCCCGAGATAGGCTTCTACCACCGCCTCGTGATTGCGGATGTGGTCGGGCGTGCCTTCGGCGATGAGCTCGCCCTGGACGAGTACCCTGATCTTCTGCGCTATGCCGAAGACCATATCCATATCATGCTCGATGAACACCGTCGTGAGTTGGAAGTATTGATGAAGGTCCTCGAGAAGGGCCATCATCTTGACCCGCTCGTCGGGGGCCATTCCGGCCGTGGGTTCATCGAGGAGGAGGATCTTCGGGTTCAACGTGAGCGCTATGGCGATGTCGAGGATCTTCTGGTCCCCATGGGACAGCTCGGAGGCCCTGAGATCCCTGCAGTCGAGCATCCCCGTCCTCGTCAGGATCATTTCCGTGTGTTCCCGGGCATCCCTGTAAGACAACCTGTCGGCGAACATCCCGGCGTTCTTCCCGAAGTTGGAGAGGGCCGCGAGATAGACGTTATCATATACCGTCTCTTCGAGAAAGAGACTGGACACCTGAAAGGCCCTGACCATCCCCATCTTCACGATCTTTTCAGGCCGGGCCGCTGTTATGTCCTCGTTCTCGTAGACCACGCGGCCGCCGTCGGAAGGTATCGAACCCGTGATGAGGTTGAAGAAGGTGGTCTTCCCCGCTCCGTTCGGGCCGATGATTGCCGACATCTCCCCTCTTTCGACGGCAATGGTCACGTGGTTCGTTACGTGTATTCCGCCGAAATGCTTGTCGAGGTCCTTAATCTCCAGTATTGCAGGCAACTTCCGTCTCCTTTTCGTCCGTTGTGCTCTTCCTCCCCCATGGCCATTTTATTCCCAGCAATCCCCTTGGGAAGAGCAAGACCACGACAAGCACCACAATGCCGATGCTGAACGACCAGTACTCGGTGTATTTCCCAACGATCTCCTCGAGGCCCGTGAGTATGGCCGCGCCGATAACAGGCCCGAAGAAGGTGTTCATGCCTCCTATGGTGCACATCAGTATGGCGTTGCCGGACGTCGGCCAGTGCAGCATATCGGGATGGATGCTGCCGTCAAGTCCCGCATAGAGTCCTCCGGCGATCGCGGTGAAGAAAGCCGAGATGATATAGGCAACGAGCTGGTTCTTGTACACGTTGAGCCCCATGAAGGTGATCCTCCCCGGATTCTGCCTGATCCCTTTCAATACCATCCCGAACGAGGACCGGGAGATCCTCCATATGACGAACACGCATATGGTTACGACGAAGAAACTGAAAAGGTAGTATTTCCAGACGGGACCAGCGAGATATGCGGGTTTTGGGATCGCCTGGATCCCGTCGTCGCCGCCCGTGAAGTTGTAGAGCTTGAACGTGATGCCCCATGCGAGCTGCGCGAAGGCGAGCGTCAGCATGGTAAAGAACATGCCCGTCAGGCGCAGGGAGAGCAGACCGATGAAAACGGAGACGATGGCTGCGCCTATCCCGCCAAGGAGTATGTAAAGCAGAAAGAGATCGGGCCCCGATGCCTTCGCAAGCATCCCGGTGATGTACGCGCCAATGCCGTAGAACAGGGCATGCCCGAAGGAGACGAGCCCCGTCCTTCCGAAGAGAAGGTTGAACGCTACAGCATAGAGGCCGAAGATGATGACCCGGGCGAGCAGGTGCGTGTAATGCGCCCCCGGGTTCACCGCGAGGATCCCGAGGAAGAAGACGAAATACAGTATCCATGGCAGATATTGTCTGAGACTCTTCACTGTGCTATTTCCTCCCCGTCGCTTTCGGTGAGAGCAGGCCTTCAGGCTTTATCACAAGGACGACGATCATGACGATGAAGGTGAGCACCGTGGCCATCTCAGGCATCCACAGAATGCCGAAAGAGAGCACTTCGCCGATGATGAGCGCCCCCAGGAGCGCCCCCCAGAAATTTCCGAAACCGCCGATGACCACGACAATGAGAGAATCGATGATCACCTCCACGCCGGCACCGGGCGTGACGGTTCTGAGGGGGGCCGCCATAACCCCGGCAAGCCCCCCCATCGCCGTCGCCACACCAAAAACAAGGGTCATTATCATGGGGACATTCGTCCCGAGCAGGCCGAGCATCTCCCTGTCGAGAGACGAGGCCCTCACCGTCTTTCCTTTGTCGGTCCTCATGAGGAAGTACCACGCGAAAAGGACAACGGCGAAACCGACAACGATTATGAACAGTGTGTATACCGGCACCACGACAGACCCGAGGCTGAAGGAACCGGCAAGAAGCTCGGGCTTGGGTATGGTCTTGTATTCAGGGCCCCAGATGAACTTCACCATGTCGTCGAGGATGAGGATGAACGCGTAGGTCATGAGGAGCTGGAAGGCCCCTTCCTCCGCCCTTCCATAGATGCGCTTGAGAAAGAAGAACTCGACGATCATCCCAACAACACCGGCGCATACGGTACCCACGATGAGTCCGAGCCAGAAATTGTCGAAGAACTGCATGGACTGATAGGCGAAGTATGTTCCCAGCAGGTAAAAGGAACCGTGGGCGAAGTTGAGAACATTCACCACCCCGAATATCAATGTCAGACCACTCGCAATGAGGAAGAGAAGCATTGCGACGGAAAGACCGCTTATGAATTGTGAAACAAAGGTCGTCAGGTCCATACCCGGGCCCTTGGCTGTCTTACTTGCCCTTTTGCTTCGTCAGGTAATCGATGTATTCGAAGCTGGGCCACAGTTTGTCCGCGGGGTATATCTTGAGATTCCCGAGCATGTATTTCGCCGGGGGGAACTTGGCGTTCTTGACGGTCACGCCGATGGCCTGCACCTGGACGATCTGATGCGTCTTCGGGTCGATATAGGAGGTGAAACCGGACGGGTCTTCGGGACACTGTATCTTCATTCCCTCCATCGCCTTCACGAGGGCTTCCGTGTCGTTGGCGTTCCCCACCTTCCTGATCGCTTCGGCGATCATGTGGATCCCCACGTAGGCACCCTCCGCGGCGTATGAAGGATACCTTCCCGCCGCCTTGTAGAACTTCTGCACGTACGCCTTGTTCGCCTGGGTGTCAGGCCAGTTGTTGTGGTGGCGCGCGGAGAGAATGATCCCCGCGGGCATATCTGCTCCGAGCGCGGCCAGGGCTTCATAGTTCCCGCCTGCGTCGACGTGGAAATACTTCATCTTCTCGAAGAGCTTGTACGGTTTCGCCTGCTTGATGAAGGAGACGGTGTCACCCCCCCCAGAATCCACTGACCAGAATGTCGGGGGCCGCTTTCATGATCGCAGTGACATACGATGTGTAGTCGGGCTCGTAGAGTTTCGGCCAGTATTCCCCGACGACCTGGTACTTGACACCCAGCTTGTCAAGACCCCACTTCAATTCCATCCACTGATCTCTTCCGTACGCGTAGTCGGGCCCTATATAAGCGATCTTCTTCCACCCCTTGACCTCGTCCTTGAGATACATGGCCCCCGCCATCATCGACTGGAAGGTGTTGTTCGCGCTCCTGAAGTAGTACTTCTGGAACTTGTTCGCCGTGAGGTCCGTAGCCGCATGGTCGGTACCGATGAAGATGACCTTCTGCTCCTTGCTCACCTCGGTCACCGCAAGCCCAATGGCCGAAGAGATGATGCCGAACAGAAACTTCACCTTCTCGTCCGATATGTAGCGTTTTGCAACGCTAACCGCGTACTGCGGGTTCTTGTCGTCCGTGATGATGATCTCCAGTTTGGCCCCCCCGGGCAGGCCCTTGGCGTTGACCTCGTCGACGGCAATCTTGATGGCAACCTCGGAATCCTTTCCGTACTGCCCACCCCTTCCCGTCATGGTGTAAAGAGCACCTATCTTGATGGTTTCCGCGCCATACGCCACGGTAAAGGAACAGAACAGCATCACGACAACAATGAGGAAAAGCCCACGTCGCTTCATATACCCCTCCTTTTTGTAAAACGAATATTGGATTTAAGTGAAACTAAGCAATTTATATGCCATTTTCACCCCCAATGCCGACACCTGCAACATACGGACTTTACGGGGATTTAAACTCTATCCCGGAAAGCGGCATTACCCGCTGGCTGCAGAAGTGATGCATAATCGCATCAATATGATGCCATACCACATCAACATCCCGCCTCACCCGGTCTCTTGCCGTGTACGGGTGACACGGCCCGGACCGCCATTCACGTTCCCGGCATGAAGGGCGGTGCCGTCTCAAACCAGCACATGATATATCTCGTATGCCTGTCTGGCGAGTTCCTCGCGGGCGTCGGGGCTAGCGACATTGATGAGGGCCCTCATCCTCTCCCGGACGGCCCTTCCCTTCAGGGCGGCCACTCCCTGATCGGTGACGACGTAGTCCACGTCATTGCGGGAGGTGGTGACCGCGGCGCCCTGCTTGAGAACCGGGACTATGCGGGATACCCCGCCTTTCGCGACCGACGGAAGGGCGATGACGGCCTTGCCCCCTTCCGCCATGCCTGCGCCCCTGACGAAATCAAGCTGCCCTCCCACCCCGCTGAACTGCCTGGCCCCGAGTGTATCCGCGCAGACCTGCCCGAGCAGGTCCACCTCGAGGGCGGAGTTGATGGCAACCATTTTCTTGTTCTGCGCGACAACGTAGGGGCTGTTGGTGTAATCAACGGTGTGCATCTCTATGATGGGGTTGTCATGGACCCAGTCGTAGAAACTTCTGGAGCCCATCAGGAAAGTGACGACGACCTTCCCCTTGTGGATGGTCTTTTTCCTTCCCGTGATCACTCCCTTTTCTACAAGGTGTTTGACCCCGTCCGAGACCATCTCGGAATGGATGCCTAGATCCTTGAAATCGGTGAGGAACATGAGGACCGCGTCCGGTATGCCTCCTATGCCCAGCTGGAGGCAGCAACCGTCCTCGATGAGTTCCACGACATGCCTGCCTATATTCTTCTCGACATCGGTGAGTTCAACGGCCTTCAGTTCATGGATGGGGGTGTCGACCTCGACAAAGTGGTCGATGTCGTCCACATGGACGAAGGAATTCCCCAGGGTGCGCGGCATATGGGGGTTGACCTCCGCCATGACCGTCTTTGCCGTTTCCACAGCCTTCTTCGTGTAGTCGACGGAGATTCCGAGACTGCAGTAACCGTTCCCGTCGGGCGGGGAAACGGTGATCATGGCCACGTCCACAGGCAGAAGGGTTTCGAGGAGGTTCGGGATATTGCCGAAGCTTATCGGGATATAATCGCCCCGGTTGTCCCATATGGCCTCCCTTGTGGGGGGACCTCCGAAAAAAGCGACGTGGCGGAAGCTGTCCGCGTGTTCCGGGCGGCAGTAAAGCGCCTCACCCATGGACACCATGTGGACCACCTCGACGTTTCTCAGGGAATCGGCCCTCTTCACGAGAGCGCCCGGAAGCGTCCTCGGCTCTCCGGCCGCGTGGGAAAGGATCACCCTGTCACCCGACGAGATTCCGCTGACCGCCTCATCAGCACCACAGAGTCTCTCATTGTAGCGCGTGGTCCATCGCTTCATTTCCTCATCCTCCTCATCACCTCCCTGGAACTCATCACGATCACTCCGGGGTCGTTGTTTACGCCAGGCGTTCTCTTGCTCAGACAGGCCCGCGAACAGCCATTGACGATTATGCACGGCCCATCCGCGTCGGGGAAAAGCTTTTCGAGCGCCTTCTTTACCTCTTCAGGGTCCTCATCGGGGTTACAGTTGCCGCAGTACCGTATCTCCCTCACTCTGGATCTTTCTTTATACCGGCCAGGTTCCTCGCCGTCTTCTCCTTGTACTGCAGGTTGGCAAGCCTCCCTATCATGATCTTCTGGGCCTGCGGTGAACCTGCTCCATGCAGCGATTCCGTCAGGTATCCCACCGCACCCATACCGAGCGTGAGGTTCTCGATAAGTCTCTGCATCCGGCAGCGCTCTTCAGTGCCGTAGGCCGTGTCGGAACGCAGGTATTTCTCCAGATAGGGCCCCGCCTCGGGATGACTGAAGTCCCTCTCTGAAGGAAGGGTGACCACAAGGCCTCCAGCCACGTCCTGGGCGAGACGCGATATCTCGTAGGGAAACCGGGTCACATTCAGTTTGCAGATGTTGGCAAGCAAAAGATCGATCAGATAGGTCCCCGAGGCAGTGGGTCTGCCTTCCGCCGAGCAGGCTATGCCGCATGAGTATATGGTTTCGTTGAGATGGATCATCTCAACGATCTTTTCCTTGATATGTGCCGCCTTTTCAAGACCCTGTATCTTCGCGATGGCCTGGGCCGCCCCCACGAGGACATCTCCCACGCCGCTCTTGCAGCCGCCGTAGCTTTGGCGGTGGTAACCGGCGAACCTCTCCACCAGCGCGCCGCTAAACTGGTACTCTCCACACATGAAGACCCTCTCCCAGGGAACGAAGACGTCATTGAAGATGATGACCGCCTCCTGGCCCCCGAACATGGCGTTGCCCACATCCACACTGCCGCCCTCAAGGCGGCGGGTATCGCAGGATTGCCTGCCGTAAATGTAGAGAACACCCCGCGTGCCCGCTGGAACAGCGAAACAGACAGCATAATCGGCATCCTCGGCCCTCATCGTCTGAGTGGGCATCACGAGGATCTCATGGGAGTTGATGGCACCCGTCTGATGGATCTTGGCTCCCCTGACCACGATACCGTCAGGTCTTCTCTCCACGACATGAACGTACTGGTCGGGGTCTTCCTGCTGGGACGGAGCAAGACGGCGGTTGCCCTTCGTGTCGGTCATGGCCCCATCCGCCATGAGATCATTCTCCTGAATGTATTCGAGGTAGTTCCTGAAACGCTTGTGGTACTCGGTGCCCAGTTCCTGGTCGATCTCGCAGGTGACGGAGTCGACGGCGTTGAGGCCATCAAAGCCCACACACCGCTGGAAACAACAGCCCGTCTTGTGGCCGAGAAGCCGCTGCATCTTCACTTTCCTGATCAGGTCGTCCACGCTTTGGTGGAGATGAGTGAAACGGTTTATCGTCTTGCCGGTAAGGCTGGAAGTGGCGGTAAGAAGCTCCCGGTGTTCGGGCTGATGACCGAGCTCGTAGGTCATTGCACAGGCGTTTATGGAGGGACGTATGATGGGATGATCCACGTAGTTCTCTATCACCTCACCACCCAGAAATATCCGTTTCTTCTGTTTCCTGAGACTCTCGATATACTCACTGCCTGTCATGAGGGACATGTTTCGCCTCCTTCAGAATTGTTGGGCTGCAAATCGTTTTTAGCAATTCGCATGCCAATGAGCCTGTTCGGTAAATCATCCAGTATTTCATATACATACAGCTGGTACGACGTGTACTCTCCCGCGTTTCACCTGCTCTTTATCTCCAGAACAGCATCGTGTGATGCACAAATGCATCACAATGGTCCCTATCCGGGAAGAGAGCAATATCCGGCAAAGAAAGAGCGGCTTCTCCCCCCGAACCTGGGATCCGCCGCTACGTGTGGACAAGTCTGATCAGCAAAAATGGGCTAGTAGGCATCCCTGTAGATGCCCCGAATATCCTCTTCCGTAATGTCCTTCGGATTGGGCACGAAGAAGCGCGACTGCTGAAGGGCCTCTTTCGTGAGCAGCGATATCTTCTTCTTCTGCACGCCATAGTCTGAAAGCCGGCAAGAGATCCTCACGGCGCCGAGCAGCCTCATAACGGCGTCCACCGCTTTCTCGGAAGCCTCATACGGGGAAAGGCCGTCGATGTTCTCGCCCATCATGCGGGCAATGCCGGCGTAACCCTCAAGATTTCCGGTCAGGTTGAACCGCATCACGTGGGGAAGCATGATCGCGTTTGAGCGACCGTGAGACATATGATACTGGGTACCCAGGGGATAGGCCAACCCATGGGTTGCACCGAGGCCGCCGCTCGTGAAGGCCATCCCCGCGAGATTGGCGGCAAGGAGCATGTTATACCGGGCCTTGATGTCGCCGCCCTTCGCGTAGGCGACGGGCAGGTTCCTCGATATCAATCGTATGGCCTCGCCTGCCATGATCTCCGTGTAGGGCGTCCTGTTGACGGACACATAGGATTCGATGGCGTGGACGAGCGCGTCAAAGCCGGTATCGGCCGTCACCGAGGGCGGCATGGACACCGTCAGGACAGGATCGAGCATAGCCACGTCAGGAAGCAGCATGAACCCGTAGAGAGACTTTTTCTCGTTCTTCCTCTCGTCGGTCACAACGCACACCCAGGATGCCTCGCTTCCCGTTCCGGCGGTCGTGGGAACGAGTATCTTCGGGATACCCCTTTTCGGGAACATATTGAGGCCCACATAATCCAGGATCGAGCCCGTATTGGTCACCATCATGGCAACGCCCTTCGCCACATCCAGCGAACTGCCCCCGCCCAGGCCGACAACGAGGTCGTAGCGGCCGCTGCGCGCGATCCTCGCCGCCTCGTCCACGATCCCCGCGGCGGGTTCCGGCCGCACCTTGTCGTACACACCGACCTTCATGCCTTCCGACTTGAGCGGCTCGATAATGGCGGGAACAAGACCCGCTTTCACCACCCCGGGGTCGGTAACGACAAATACCTTGCTGCCACCCAGAGTCTTTATCTCACCGCCAAGCTGGCGGGCCACTCCCTTTCCCAAAAGGTGTTTGTTCGGGGCGAGGAATGTGCTGACCTTCTCAGGATCATAGCCGCTCATGCTGACCTCCTTCCGGTGCGTGCAGAAAAACTTGACGGGCCGTCAAATGCCAAGATAGGTGCATTTGATGTTCTCGTCACACAGGATATCTCCACTGAGACCCTTCATCGCTATTTCACCGTTCTCTATCACATACGCCCTTTTGCAGAGACTGAGGGCCTTCTTCACATTCTGCTCGACGAGCAGCGTGGTCATACCCTCCTCGTTGAGCCTCTCGAGCACCTTGTATATCGAGTTGATCAGAAGGGGGGCAAGTCCCAGGGAAGGCTCGTCGAGAAGCACGAGCTTTGGTCTCATCATGAGCCCCCGTCCTATTGCCAGCATTTGCTGTTCGCCGCCTGACAGGGTCCCCGCGATCTGCTTCTTGCGCTCTTCCAGCCGCGGGAAAAGATCGTAGACCATTCTCAGGCTCTCCTCCTTGCGAGGCCGGTTCACCTTCAGGTACGTGCCCATGAGAAGGTTCTCCTCCACGCTCATGGCGGAGAAGACCCGTCGTCCCTCCGGCACGTAGGCAACGCCTCTCGCGGAGGTCCTGTGCGGCGGAACTCCGGAGATGGATACATCCTCCAGGAGGATATCCCCTTTCCACGGTGTGATCATTCCCGCAATGGTCTTGAGGAGCGTGGTCTTGCCCGCGCCGTTGGGACCGACGAGAGCGACCATCTCGCCCTTTTCCACGTGCAGTGTGATGCCCTTCAAGACCTTGATCTTCCCATATCCCGACTCGATTCCCTTTATTTCAAGCATACTCGTCTCCCAGATATGCCTCGATGACCTCTTTCCGGTTCATCACGTCCTCGGGCTTCCCCAGGGCGATCTCCTTGCCGAAATTCAACACCACCAATTCATCGGCAAGAGCTACAACGACCTTCATGACGTGCTCCACCAGCAGGATCGTGATCCCTTCATCCCTGAGGCTCTTGATGAGATCGATCAGCGAATCCATCATGTCGAGGCTCACCCCTCCCATCGGTTCGTCGACGAGAAGCAGCTTCGGAGAGGTGGCGTAGGCCTTGGCCAGCTCGAGCAGTTTCAGACGTCCGACGGAAAGCATCTGCGCCTGCTTGTCCAGATCGTCCTTCAGGAACATCCGTTCCGCTATTCTCTCTGCCTCTTTTTTGGCCTCTTGCGTGGGAAATCTCAGGAGAAGAGGGATCAGTATGTTCTCAAATACCGTGAGACCCGTAAAACACTGGGGGATCTGGAACGTGCGCGTGATGCCCTCCAGGGACCGCTTGAATGTCGGGAGCTTCCCTATGTTTCTGCCTTTGAAAAGGATGGATCCCTTCGTGACCCTCTCAACACCCGTTATGACATTGATGAGGGTCGTCTTTCCGGCGCCGTTGGGGCCGACAACTCCGAAAACGATGCCTTCCCGGATCGACAGATTGAGGTCTGAAACCGCTACTACACCGCCGAAAGCCTTTGTCAGATCTTTTGTCTCAAGTAGATTCATATCTTCTTCCTGAATAGGCCCATGATACCTTTGGGGATAAACCTTGCAAAAACCACAAGAACGATGCCGTAGAGCAGAAGGTGTGCCGTCGGGAAGTGGGAACGGAAAACCTCACCGACGGGCACGAGCAGTATCGTGCCGATCACCGGACCGAGGACAGTGCCGATACCGCCCACCATTGTCAGGAATATGGGCTCCACGGTGTGCACCATGTCGAACCCGCTCGAAGGGTCGACAAAACCGGTATGTGTGGCCAGGACGCCGCCCGTCACCCCGGCCAGAAAGGCACTGATGTACAGCGCTATCAGTTTGTACTTCTTGGAGTTGATCCCCAGTGACAGGGCCGCGTCCTCGTTTTCACCCACGGCGAGAAAGAAGTAGCTCGTCTTTGACAGTTTTATAAGCAGGGCGCAGAGAATACCGAAACCTGCGAGCCACAAGGAAACGACAAAATAGAGTCCCCCTCCGCTCGGAACGAACAGAAGCGGGCTCGGGCTCACAACGATGCCCTGGGTCCCCTGGGTGAAGGACCGCCAGCCTTCCACGATCAGTTTTGTCACCTCGGCAAGCGCGAGGGTCGAAAGGGCGAAATAAGGGCCCCTCAGCTTGAACGCTATGGAGCCGATGATGATCGCGGCGAGGACCGTGACAACCCCCGCGAAAGGCAGCGCCAGCCATGGAGACCATTGCAGATGATAGTGCAGGAGCGACACGGTGTAGGCGCCGATACCGACAAATCCCGCGTGACCGAAGGATATCTGACCCGCGAACCCTCCCAGTATGTTCCACGAGGTGGCGAGGAGCACGGTGACGTTCACGACGAAGAAGATGTTGTAAAGATACTTGTACGATCCCGGGTCGATGACAAACGGCATGAACGAGAGTACAATGAGGCAGATAAAGAGAATGATGATTGGCTTGACGGATCTGTTCTGCATAACCTATAGCCTCGTCTTTCCACCGAGTATACCGGACGGCTTGAAGAGCAATATCCCCAGGAAGAGGATGAAGGCCATGATGTCCTTCATACTGTATTCAAGGAATGTGCTGGCCAGCGCCTCCGCCACGCCAAGGATGACCCCTCCCAGAAGAGCACCCGTCACGGAGCCCATTCCTCCCAGCACAACGATGGTGAACGCCTTGATCACGAAGTTGCCGCCCACAAAGGGATAGATGTAAAAGATGGGGGACAGGATGCCGCCCGCCATGGCAGCCAGGACCACCCCGATGCCGAAGGTGGCGATGGATATCCACTTCACATTGACCCCCATGATCGACGCGGTGTCCTTGTCGAGCTCGGTGGCCCTGATGGCCCTTCCCATGTAGGTCTTCGACATGAAAAGATAAAATATCACGATAAGGACCGCCGACATGCATGACGAGATCAGCGCGGGATAACCGATCCTCGTTTGAAGGAAGACCATGACGTTCTGGGAAAAGGGAAGCGTCACGGTGCGGTAATCCGCAGACCATATGTACATGGCCGAAGTGGCAAAGATGAAGGAGATCCCGAGCGTGATGATGAGCGAGGTGATCTCCCGTTCCCTGGCCGGTATGGGATCGATCAGGAATTTGTAGATGATGGCGCCGAGTACGAAGAACACCGGTGCCGTCAAAAAAACACTGATATACGGACTGATCCCAAATTTGTCGAAGAGCACGAAAGCGGCATACATCCCGAGCATGACCGATTCACCGTGGAACATGTTGATTATCCGCATGACACCGAAGATCACGGTGAGTCCTATCGCCAGAAGGGCGTAGATGAGACCGATCAGTATGCCGTTTATGATGATTGAAGTTATCATAGTCTATGTACCGCCGGGTTATGAGTGCTGCGGGGTGCATGACGGCACCCCGCAGCAGGTCTCTGACATCAATATATTGGTTCCCTCTCCGCAGCCTCTTTGGGATAGACCTGGAGAAGCCTCCCGTCGATCCACTGGGCCAGCGCCGTCATCTTCTGCGCCTTGTTCTGATTGGTATATCCCTCGAAGTTGTCGAACTTGACGGTGCCGAAGATGGTCTTCATGTTGAGGGCCTTCAGGCTCGCCTTCAGCTGTTCCCTCTGCTTTGTGATGCTGTCGGAAGGCTTCACGCCCTTGAGCGCCTCCGCGAGCACCTGGACGGCAACGTAGCCTTCCACTTCATGTTCGCCGGGAAGGTATTTATACTTCTTTTCCCACGCGCCACGCCATTTCTTCCAGTTCGGGTCCTTTATCTCTCCATGCCACGGTCCTGAGGTGAAGACCTTTTCCGTCGCCCTGCCGCTCTTCTCATAGACGTCCTGCATGCTGTGGCCCGCCCCTGTTCCCGAGACGAACTTCGCTGTCAACCCCACTTCCTTTATCTGCTTCGATACAAGGATCCCGTCCGTGAGGTACGACGTGAGTACGATGATATCCGGTGCGGCGCTCTTGATCTTCAGCAGCAGGGGCTTGTAGTCCATCGCGTTCTCATTGTACGCCTCCGAGACGACGACTTTGAACTTGTCCTTGTTCTTCTGCAGGAAAGGGAGGATACCGTACTTCGCGACGCCCTGGCCGAAGGCGTTGTCCACGTAGACATACGCAACGGCCAATTGTTTCTTCTTCTCCCTGGGATACACGACCTTCAGGATGAAATCCTCGAGGGCGGCGCTGTACATACCCGTCGTGGGCTGGAAACGAAAAACGTAGTCATTGTTCTTCCGGGTGATGTCGTCAAGGGCCGGATGCTCGAGAAGGTAGGGCGTCTTGTTGTCAAGCGCCACGGGGGCGACCGCGAATGCCACACCGCTGCTCCATCCGCCGAGAAGGGCAACAACGTTGTCCGACGAAATGAGCTTCTTAGCGGAAGAAACCGCCAGCGCCGGTTTTGCCTGCGTGTCCTCGAAAACGAGCTCCAGTTTGGTCCCGTTCACTCCCCCTTTGGCGTTGATCTCGTCCGCGGCCATCGTGTAGGCCTTCTTGAACTTCTCGCC
Source organism: Syntrophorhabdus sp. (assembly GCA_012719415.1). NCBI lineage: Bacteria > Pseudomonadati > Thermodesulfobacteriota > Syntrophorhabdia > Syntrophorhabdales > Syntrophorhabdaceae > Syntrophorhabdus > Syntrophorhabdus sp. The sequence goes on along the minus strand of JAAYAK010000019.1, from coordinate 9,836 downwards.
GAAGTTGGCGCCCGGTCCCGTCATCGGCGCGGGACATCCTATCTTGAATGTGCCGGCACCATACGATACCTGGGAAAACATGAGTAGAAAAAATAGAACGGTTGATAGTGTCTTGAAAAGCATGATCCCTCCTTTTATCGTTTGATCCGGATTGTCTCAGGCTTTCGTATTGTTCGTGTTCGTGGATCATATAGCAATTCATATGCCGTTCAGGACACCGGTCAAGAAAAAAGGGGGAGTGTTAATTTTATTGGGCAGTTATGCTTTTTGCAGCAAAAGGATCGACCGCGGTCTTCTCCGGGTACGATGCAAAAACGCATCATAAATGATGCTAAACATCATCGCCAACCTTCATGTTCAGCTTCTTCATCTTGCGCACTATGGTACTCTGACTTATCTTCAGATTCCTCGCGGCTTTATGCGTGCTCCCATATTTTTCCAGCGCCCGTTTCAACACCCTGTATTCCATAAGGTTGATGATCTCATTGTAGGATTTGTTCTCAGCGTCGACCATGAGGTCCTTGGAATCGAGGATGCCCCTCAGATGGAAAGGCAGGTCATCAACTTTGATGCTGCTGCTCTTGCTTATCAGAAATGCCTGCTCCACTATGTTCGACAGCTCTCTCGCATTGCCCGGGAAACTGTACATCATGAGGAACTGGGCAGCCTGGGGTGCGAATTTCTTCTCCATGTGGTACCGCTTGTTGAGGAGTGCCGTAAAATGATGCACGAGAGGCATGATGTCCTCGGTCCTTTCCCTCAACGGTGGTATGGTAAGGAAGATCGTGTTCAGCCTGAAGAAAAGATCCTGCCTGAACTTTTTCTGCGCGATAAGGCCCTGCAGGTCCTGATTTGTTGCGGACAGGATGCGGATGTCAAGCTTTACCGTCTTTGTCGAGCCAAGGCGGGTCATTTCCTTCTCTTCAATGACGCGCAGAAGCTTCGCCTGAAGTCTGAGGCTCATGTCGCCGATCTCGTCGAGGAACACGGTCCCTTTGTCCGCCACTTCGAGAAGGCCCTTCTTTCCCTTCGCGCTCGCCCCGGAGAACGCCCCCGGTTCATACCCGAAAAGCTCGCTTTCAAAGAGGTTTTCCGGGATCCCCGCACAGTTTATCACAACGAAGGGGCGGTCCCTGCGCTCGCTCGATCCATGGATAAGCTTCGCCAGAAGCCCTTTGCCCACTCCGGACTCACCCGTTATCAGTATGCTGGAATCGAACTGGGCCGCCTTGATGGCGATCTCCATGATCTCCAGGACCTTCTTGTTCTTTGTGATGAAGGTCTTGTTCTGCCCTTGCAGTGTCTTTATGTGATCGAGTTCGGCAAGGTAGCGGTTCACCTCCAGGGTCCGCTCGTGCAGCTTGTCTTTCAGTTCCACCAGTTCCGTAATATCCCGAACGCTGGTGACCACGAGGGCGATGTCTTTGTCGTCATCGAACAGGGGATTCCCTGTCACCAGTATCTTCTTGCCGCTTCTGAGTTCCTGCATGATGGTGACGGGTTCCTTTTTCTCTATCACCTCGAGGCTGACGGAGCGGTCGATGATCCCCGATTTGACGAGGTCCCTCATGTTCCTTCCGAGCACCTCGGCCCTGGTTATGCCTGTTATGCGCTCGTACGCCCTGTTTACCATCAGGGTGTTCGCGGTCCTGTCGGTGATGTAGACGCCATCAGGGATGTTCTCGATGACGGCCCCGAGGTCCCGGGCAAGGTCCTTCGTGAATACTCTGGGTTTACCCATCTTCGTACGTGTACGCCCCCGTTGTGGTTCACTCTAATTTAGCTGAAAAGATCCCTTTTGGCAATCCCAATGATCCGGGTGCCTTTCTTTCCGATCCACTCCGTTGACACTTTCTTTGACAAAGTGATATAAGCGATACATATATGGGCACGGCGGAGTCTTCAAACGAACGGTTCTTCATGACGACTCATCGCATCGAGAGTCTGTCGGACTGCATCTTTGCCTTTTCGATGACGCTTCTCGTCATGACCTTTACATTTCCCGGAGCGGGTCCTCAGGATGAAACAGAGGTGATTCGTGTTTTCCTGAAAGAGGTCGCCAAGCTCGACCGTTACGTCCTCGCGTTTGCCCTGCTGGCGATCTTGTGGATCACGCATCACCAGCAGTTCCACCACATAAGAAGGACGGACCGCCGTTTCCTCTGGATACAGATAGCGATCCTGATGTTCATCGTCATGGTGCCTTTCACCGCTGCCTGGATGACGGCCTACAGTCACCTTCACATCACGAATCTCGTCTTTGACGTGAATCTCCTTGTCCTCGGGCTTCTCTTCCTCCTGAGCTGGTTCTATGCGACCCACGGGATGAGGCTCGTCGACGAGAACATCGACAGGAGGATCGTGGTCCGGGGCGCGGCACGATCGCTCATCACATGCATCGTCGCGCTCCTGGCGATCGCCACATCCTTCTACCACCCCGGATGGAGCAACTACGCCTTCATCCTTACGCCGCTCCTTCTTTTCCTGAAGCCATTGCGGGACACAGGAGAGAAACGAGGTCAGTCACGGGCGCGCGATTGAAGGGACGCGAGACCCCGCACCCTCACTCGCCGCCTTCGCCTGCCCTGCCCGCGCCGCCAGAATAGCTCAGGCCCGCCCCTATGGCCTCGGAGGCGATGCGGTAGCTCCTGACAAGGAACACGATGCCCGGAACACTCAGCACCGATGGCGCGAGGGCGGTCGCGATGAAAAGCCGGAATATGAACCCGTACATCTCTGACGCCACCGGGAAGACACCGGTATTCACAAGCGAATTGATGTTGCCGAACAGATAGGCCTCCAGCATCCCGCCCGCGAGACCTCCGCCCGCGAACAGATCGTAGGCCATGGAGAGAACATTGAGGACATTGACCGCCACGACGGGGGTCAACGCGATGGCAAAGGCCCTGACAATGCCCTGAAAGAACACCTCACGCCGGGAGTCAAAGGCCATGGTGATAAGGGAATAGGGAAAGGTGACACAGAACACGGCAGCCCTTACGGCGGCGGCGATGATGACGCCGGTGAAAGTAAATACGAGCAGGGTGTGAAAGAGAAACCCGGTGATGGCCCCGATGTAACCGCGCACCAATTCGCGGACGGTCTCAAGAACGAACGTCATGCTCGAGGTATCCACGTTCACCCCGATGCCGCAGGTGATAACGGCCATGTATTCCGATACCACGTAGCTTATCATCATCATGAACGCGCCCAGAGCGGGATGGAAAAGGGCGAGACAGGATGACGGGAGGATAAGGGGCAGAAGAAAGATGAGCTGCGCCAGCCGGACCTTTATGGCATCCACCCACTTGATCTTCACCCCCGTAAGGGCGGAGGCCTCTTTAATGCTCGTCAGTTTTTCCGAAAGCTCCCCGGAACTCATCTCCTTTCCCAGTTTCGCCTTGACGGCCTTGAGGTTGTCGAAGACCTTCTCGTTGCCTGCCTGAGCGAATCCGGCAGATATGACCATCCGCGGGAATGTTCCGATGAACGTACCGGCTTTGCCGTCGGTTCCGCCCAGGAACGGAAGGGGTGTGCACAGCGCGCAGATGATCATAAACCTGCCGGTCTGGTCCTTGAGATAGGGGACAATATTCTCGTAGCCTTTCCTGTACAGGATGAAGACGGTCCTCATGCTCCCCGTGAAGAAGGCTATGGCAGTGACAACGGCGGCCACCTGGTCCTCCACCTGCGTTACGAGCTTCGCGGACTGCACGAGAAGGTCCGTCGGGTTCACGGGACAATCCTCGATGTCCTCTCATTGTCCATACATCATATATAGCATCGAGGACGACAGATATCCCGTCGGCGGCAAACCAGGAGCAATGGAAACCGACGGAACGAACCGCTGGCCCGCCGAATTCTTTTCCACCCTGTGCGTGTTCTATTCCTCGGCCGAATATGCTACGCTCTCTATCAGTATGGCCCCGACAGACCCGGCAGGCAGAGCATTCAGTTTCGTGATAAGGCAATTGCGCAGGCTTCCTGCTCTCTTGATCGTTCCCGCTTTCCTTCTCCTTGCCGATTGTTCAGTGATCAAGGCGCCCTATTACGTCGTCAAAGGCACCATAAAGGGGGGCTACTACGCGGTGAAAGGGACCTACGAGCTTACGGCAGGCACGACGAAGATCGTGTATACCATTGGGAAATATACCTTCAAGGTGGTGAAAGCCCCTCTCGATTGGAGCTTTGCCAACGAAGACATCGACGATATCGACGATATGCCGCCCCGCGAGGCGATCCGCAAGGGCCGCGTCAAGACAGCTCCGTACACCGTGAAGGGGAAGAGGTACTATCCCATGTCCGTGGAGCAGGCTAAGTCCTACAATGAGACAGGAGTGGCGTCATGGTACGGCTACGAGACCCTGCGTCACAACGCGTCGCGCATGACCGCCAATGGCGAGGTCTTCGACCCCGATCAGATGACGGCGGCGCACAAGTACCTGCCCCTTCCGACGCACGTGAAGGTCACGAACCTCGAGAACAACCGTTCCATCATCGTGAGGGTCAACGACAGGGGGCCCTTTCCGAGCGACAAGAACCCCTCGTCAGGGAACAGGATCATCGACGTGTCCGCCGGTGCCGCGAAAAAGCTTGGATTCTATAACAAAGGTCTGGCGCGGGTGAGAGTCGAGACGATACAGCTGGAAAGGGAAGGCTGACCCCCGGGTCCTGTTCCGGGCAGATGCTCCTTCATCGCTCGTCACCTCCGGCATCATGACAGCTCTCTCGTGCTCTCAAAGTGCATAGACCTTCCCGTCAACGGGTCAGGGAAGGAAATCGACCGGGCCAGCAGCTTGAGGGGCCGCGAAAGGTCATCGCCGCAGGCAGGCTCCGCCCTGGGATAGAATCTGTCGTTGATGATCGGGATGCCGAGGGCTGCCATATGTACCCGCAATTGGTGTTTTCGGCCCGTTGCCGGGATGAGCCGGTAGAGCGTTATATCTCGCCTCACCTCAATGACCTCGATGCGCGTTTCCGAGTTTGCCGGCCCATCGACCTCTTCCATCCGAAAGAAAGGCTTCCCCTCTTTCAGGCAGCTGCGATGAACGAGGGGGAAGCTCTTCCCGGGAAGGGTCGGCGCGAGTGCCTCATAGACCTTTTTGACCTTCTGCTCCTGAAAGAGCGACGCGTACCTGCCCCGGGTTCCCGGATCGTGGGAGAATATGACCATCCCCGCCGTTTCCCTGTCGATACGGTGAATGGGCACGAGGTGCTCAAGCAGGAGATCCTTCTTCAGCCTGACGAGGAGGGTCTCCCGGAGGAACCTGCCCGAGGGCACCACGGGAAGAAAATGGGGCTTGTCGACAGCGAGGATATGGTCGTCCCGGTAGAGGATCCGCTCTTCGAAGGGGATCGGAGCCTCCTCTTCCAGTTCGCGGTAGTAGAAGACATAGCTTCCCCGGCGGCCGCGACTCTCCGGGTTGAGGGGATTGCCCGATCCGTCGACGACCCTGCCCCTTCTCATCCGCTCTATCCAGGTCTTCGCTTCTATTTTGGGGAAACGCTCTCCAAGGTACTCGAGTATATTCCTGTCCTCCGTTGAGGGCAGTCTGAGGCAACTCGGCGACACGCCTTCGATGGTGGGCAGAGGGGGTTTCAATCGAGGTCTCTTTTCTTCTCTGTCATATTCGTTTCGCCTGGAAGACACACCGCCGCGGGCTGTTTCCGTCACGGCCTTCTGCTTCCCCATTGTACCACAGATCATCATGGCTGCCTGAAAAGCTTCAAGAAACCGCTTGTATAAGTTCACGTTTAAATGGATAATGAGCAAAAGATGACGGAGGCACAAGCATCATGAACCATGTCATGCGATCCATCTCCCTGTTCCTCGCAGCGTTCATTCTCCTTTCGGGGGTGGCCAACGCGCAATGGGTCTTTGTGGGAAGGAAGGCCCTCGGGAAGATAAAGCAGCTTACCGGCGAGGCCACCGACAACGCGTCGCCGCAGCCTGCCGATGCGTCAAAGAACATCCCCCGGCAGGGATACGATGCCGCCACCGTCCTTCTCGAAGCCCCCGCCGACAAGGTTTACGGCACCGCCGTGAAGGTGTTGCAGGCCAACAAGGACATCAGGATCAGCAGAAAGGATGACAGGGCCCTGAGCATCGAGTTCATCGACGGCAGCATAGCCGCCGGGATGCAGATCACCGCTCTCTCGGAGACAGTGAGCCAGATCCTCGTCGTGTCGACATCGTCGGGGAAGCAGGACACGTCCATCGTGCTCAAGGGAATACTGCGGGTCTGCAAAGAGATGGGCGCGCACTGCCAGCCCGCCGATTGACGGCAGGTCCACGGTGAGCACGGCACAGAGGGTTCGGCTTCGCAGGCTTGTCGATCGGAGCGTGTCCCGGAAGAGACAGTCACACGCAGATTGTATCTTTTGTGAAATTTCCGGTTGATTACATGCCCTCTTTTAACATATCCTATCTGCGTTGAAAGGAGAACATGGTGAATCTACAGCAGGTGAAAGACATACTTGACGCAGACGTTATCGTCGGCAGCGATCAACTGGAAATGGAAGTTAAGACGGCCTTCGGGGCCGACCTGATGAGCGACGTTCTGGCCTTTGCCAAGCCGGGAAGTCTTCTGCTCACGGGTTTGACGAATCCTCAGATCATTCGTACATCCGATGTTCTCGATATCGCAGCCATCATACTGGTGCGCGGAAAACGCCCTTTGCCTGAGACGATCCAGCTTGCGGAGGAACTGCGAATACCCCTGTTATCAACGAAGTACATCCTCTTTGAATCCGTCGGGCGGCTCTATGCGCATGGAATTCGCGGCTGCATAGAAAAGGTCGGCGAGACACGTGACCTCTCGTGAATCCTTGATCTATGAAAAGTCATTTCCCGTGGAGGCGGGATTCGACTTTGCAGGGCGCGTCTCGGGCGAGGTCAAGGCCATCCTGACAGGGATGGGCCTCTCGAAGGAGACTGTCCGGAGGGTTTCCATCGTCACCTACGAGGCGGAGATGAATATCTGTTCCTACGCGGACCAGGGCACGATAACGCTTCAGGTCAAACCCAATTTCGTTATCATCGAAGCCACCGACGAAGGCCAGGGAATAGAAGACATCGGCCTTGCCATGAAGGAAGGCTACTCCACGGCCACGGACAAGATCCGCAGCATGGGCTTCGGCGCGGGGATGGGGCTGTCCAACATGAAGAAATTCTCCGACACCTTCCGCATCATCTCCGAGGTTGGCAAAGGCACCCACCTGAAGATGCTCCTGCGCATCCGCAAGGACCCGGACAGCAACCAAACCTCACCCGGTGCCCGTTGACCCGTAAAATACCCCTTGACGGGCAAAAGTATCTTTCCTATACTTCGGAATAGTCAAGAGCAATGCCATTTTGAGAGAAGGGCCGCGACTGTCGTGGGCGTTCCGCGCTCGTATCGGGACCCAAGGGAGACCATCCTTCAGAAAGAACGCTATTACACCGAGGACGACCTCAAGGACTTCGGTTTTGCCTCTCTCGGTCACAATATCCGCATTTCATCCGATGCCAGGGTCTACGGGGCAGAGCGCATATCCATAGGCGACAATGTGCGAATTGACGATTTCGTCATGCTGGCAACCGGAGAGGGCTACATCACCATCGGAAATTACTGTTACATAGCACGGTGCTGCAACCTGACGGGCACCTTTGGCATCGAAATGCGCGACTTCTCCAGCATGGCGGCGAACACCGTGTTCTACAGTGCGTCGGATGATTACTCCGGGGAGTACATGACGGCTCAGGCCATACCGAAGGAGTTCACCCGATTCGTCGGAGGCAAGGTCACTCTCGGCCGCCATGTCATTGTCGGGGCGAGCTCCGTCATCATCGGACCCGCTGACATCGGGGAAGGCTGCAGTCTGGGCGCGGCGACTGTCGTGGTGAACAAAGACCTCGATCCCTGGGGTGTCTACGTTGGCAACCCCGCCAGGCGCGTCCGGGAGCGCAAGCGCGGACTTCTGGAACTGGAAAGGCGGCTGCTCGCCCGGAAAGCTTCGAGAACCACAGAATAGCGCAACCCGCACGAACCCCGACGGGAGTGACGGAGATCGAGCTTCGCCCGTTCATCTCTATTCCGTTCTTACCTGAACAGCTGCAGTACGGACTGGGCCGCGTCGGCGGAGAGGCTGAGGACGTTCATGCCCAGGGACTGGCGGGTCTGGAGCATGAGCATGTTGGCCCCCTCCTCGCTCGTGTCGGCAAGGGTGAGCCTGTCGGAGCCCTCGGTGAGGATGTTCTCCATCATCTCCGAGAAGGTCTGCCGGGCGGTGATGATGCTGAGGTTGTTGGACATGTCCGCCGATCCCCGCCTGAGGCGTGCGAGGGCCGATTCGAGGAGGGTGATGTCCGCGTTCATGTCTCCGCCTGTCGTCCACGTCGCCTCCGTGATGCCGAGGCCCGCGGCCGAGGCGTCGAACCCGGCGACCATGAGGCTGCTGTTCTCGAAGCGGACCGTCATGTTCTGGGCGTCGAGGAGGTTCTTGCCCTTGTAGTAGGAGTCGAGGGCGAGCGTGGTGAGTTGGGAGCGCATGGTGTTGTACTGCGCCTCAAGGACGGCAAGCTCGTTGCTCGATGCGACAAGGGACATGGAGCCGGAGCCCCCGCCGATGATGCCGGATGTGTCAAAGTCACCTGCGGTGACGTTCGCCGCCAGACCTGTCGCGTTATCGACCTTGTCGATGTTCAGGCTACTGCCGGAAACGGAGGCATGAAAGGTATACGCCCCGCCCGACCAGTCGTGCGCCTCGATGGCCGCTGCCAGTGACTGCATGGTGGCTACGTTGTCGCCAGCCGTCGCTATGAACTCGTCGACACCGGGCACCCCGGAGTAGATCGCCGTGAAGGTAGTCCCGCCAATCCCGATAGTATCCGGCGAAGGCAGGGGAGGGGTGTAAGAAGCGATCTGCGGGTCAAAATCACCGGCGTTACCGGGATTTTCTACGATGTCTCCGGCCTCCACATTGAGTTGGTTGGAAGTGGAATAGTCGAATTTGGTAATTCTCAGCTGGTTTGACCCTAGATACTCTGCCCTGTAATAGACGTTCATCGCGGGATTAACGTTATTCTTCCAGTACGACCAATCTATAGAATTGATCTTGTTGGCCATGTTCAACGCTGTCGCGTTCATGTCGGCGGGGTCCAGGTGAAAACTGTAATACCCCGGAACACCCGACTCCGCTGCAACCGGATAGACACCCCCTGACCCGTCAACCTTCAAGTTTATGAAATCGCCGTCCCCGCCAGGATTATTATCCTGCAGCCCTGTCAACGTGAGTGTCGCTGCATCGTAGCTTGGCTGGGCAGCGCCTTCGTAGCCCACAATCCCGTTCAGACTGATCGAACCCGTGACCGTCGCTGCACCCGTTGAACTGGCGCTCAGGGCCTTCTCGGCTATGCTCTTCGCCTGCTCTATCATGGTGCTGAGGGCCGCAATCCCCCTGTCCGCCGTCTTGAGGGTCTGGATGGCCTCGCTCGTCGTGTCCTTGAGGCCGTGGAGGCTCGAGGCACGGTCTGTCAGGGACACGGAGGTGAAGAAGGACACGGGGTTGTCGAGGGCGGAGTTCACCTTCTTGCCCGTGGCAAGGCGGTTCTGGGTTCTGTCGAGGAGCTTCACCGATCCCTGGAGGGATATGAGGGTGGAGCGCATTCCCGACGTGAGAGATATGTCTGCGATGGCCGCACCTCCTGCTGCGGGATCCTGTTAGCCCGGCGATCTCGCCGGGCTCGCTGCCATTACTGGCTGCCGCTCTTCTCTCTTCTCACCGGATGGTCCGTGCCTGTTGCCTGTCAGTCGGTGATACACTGCTTATCGCACACACCGCGGAGTGGCTTAAGG
>JAAYAK010000018.1 GCA_012719415.1 Syntrophorhabdus sp. | reverse complement strand
GGGACGCCGGGGAACTCAGCGCCATAGATGTGGACCAGGTCGTCATCGGTTCCTGCACCAACGGCAGACTGGAAGACCTGGAGATGGCAGCCGCCATCCTCGCGGGGAAGAAGGTGAGCAAAGGCTTGCGGTGCATCGTGATCCCCGCGACACCCGCGATCTACGGCGAGGCCATGCGGCGGGGATACTTCCAGACATTCCTGGATGCCGGCTGCATCATATCGCCGCCCACCTGCGGCCCCTGCCTCGGCGGTCACATGGGCATACTGGCAAAGGGAGAAAGGGCCGTGGCCACAACGAACAGGAACTTTATCGGAAGGATGGGGCATCCCGAAAGCGAGGTCTATCTCGCCGGTCCCGCCGTGGCGGCGGCCACTGCCATCAAAGGAAGGATAGCCCGTCCCGAGGAGGTATTATGATCGTCAAAGGAAGGATCTGGAAATTCGGCGACAATATCGATACCGATATCATCATCCCCGCGAAATATCTCGCGCACACGGACCCGAAGGTCCTCGGTGAGCACTGCATGGAGCCCCTGGCTCCGAACTTTCCGAAGGAGGTCAGGGCCGGGGACATCATCGTCTCGGGCTCCAATTTCGGCTGCGGGTCCTCCCGGGAGCACGCGCCTCTCGCCATCGCGGCGCTCGGCATACCGCTCATCGTCGCGAAGACATTCGCCAGGATATTCTACCGCAACGCCTTCAACAAGGGCCTCGCGCTGCTGGAAGCGGACATCTATGATCTCGTGAAGGACGGTGACGAGATCGAGGTCGACATATCGACAGGCATCATCCGCTGCGGCGAGAGCAAGGTCGAAGCCAAACCCATACCCCCCTTCATGGTTGACCTCATCAACGAGGGCGGGTTGATAAACTATCTCAAGAAAAAGCTGGAGGGCTAAATGAAACAGTACAACGTAGCAGTCGCCGGAGCCACCGGCGCGGTCGGAAATGAAATGGTAAAAGTCCTCGAGGAACGGAATTTCCCGGTCAAGAACCTGACGCTTCTCGCTTCCTCGCGGAGCGTGGGCAAGACAATGAGCTTCCATGGTGAAAACGTAAAGGTGCAGGAGCTGAAGGAGGACTCTTTCAGGGACATCGACATCGGCCTCTTTTCACCCGGCGGTGCCGTGAGCCAGAAATTCGCGCCCATCGCGGCGGCCAGCGGGTGCGTGGTCATCGACAACACGAGCGCCTTCAGGATGGAGAAGGACATCCCCCTCGTTGTACCCGAGGTCAACGAGCACGCCATAGCGCAGCACACGAAGCGGGGCATCATCGCCAACCCCAACTGCTCGACGATCCAGATGGTGGTGGCCTTGAAGCCCCTCCACGACGCGGCAAAGATCAAAAGGGTCGTTGTATCCACCTATCAGGCAGTTTCCGGGACGGGACAGAAGGCCATAAAGGAACTTGAGCAGCAGGTCCTCGCCATTTACAACATGAAGACCATCGAGAAGAAGGTCTATCCCCATCAGATCGCCTTCAACGTCCTGCCGCATATCGACAGCTTCCTCGATACCGGGTACACCAAGGAAGAGATGAAGATGGTCAACGAGACGAAGAAGATCATGGAGGACGATTCCATTGCCGTTACAGCTACGACGGTGAGGGTCCCCGTCTTCTACGGACACTCCGAGTCGGTGAATATCGAGTTCGAGCGGGAAATGACCCCCGATATGGCGCGCAAGCTCCTGAAGAAGGCCCCGGGCATCAAAGTGGTCGACGACCCGGCGAAGAACAAATATCCTCTCGCCATAGACGCCGCCGGCAAGGATGACACGTACGTGGGCAGGATCAGGATCGATGATACCGTCAAATACGGCCTCAACATGTGGATAGTCGCCGACAACATCAGAAAAGGCGCCGCCCTGAACGCGGTGCAGATAGCGGAAGCTTTGATAAAGAAATACCTGTGACCCTGTAACGTCGATCCGCACAAACCCTCCCTCCGAAAGGGAGGGTTTGTGCTTTTGCACCCTTTCAGGTCCTGTCAAGTATCTCTCTTACCATCCTGAGGAGCATGGTCGGTCTCAAAGGCTTTGAAAGGAAATCAAATTCCCCTTCCTCGATACCCTTGTCGAGAACAATGTCCCGGGTGTGACCGCTCATGAAGAGGACCTTCATGTCCCGGCCGGCCCTTCTCATCTCCTCGTATGCTTCCCTGCCGTTCTTCCCCGGCATAACGGAGTCTATGACGACGAGATCGACGCTGTCGTGCCGCCTGTACGTCCTAATCGCGTCCTCGCCGTCAACGGCCTCAATGACCGTGTAACCGTATTTGGTCAACACATCCCGCATGAGGCGTCTCACGTCAGCATCGTCATCGGCGATAAGGATCGTTTCACCGCCTCCCTTCATCTCTTGCACCGACGCGGCCTCTTCCTCCACGGACGAGGACACGGCCGGAAGATATATGTGAAAGGTCGTGCCCATGTCCTTCTCGCTGTACACGTTGATGTATCCCCCGTGCTGCTTCACGATCCCGTACACGGTGGGGAGGCCGAGGCCCGTCCCTTTGCCTGTCGCCTTGGTGGTGAAAAAGGGATCGAAGATGTGTTCCTTCACATACTCGTCTATACCCGAACCGGTATCGGAAACGGAGAGGAGCGCATATCTGCCGGGTTCACCCAGCCCGTGGGCCTTTACGAAATCACCGTCCAGTTCCGCGAGCTCCGTCTCAATGGTCAAAGTCCCCCCTTTCGGCATGGCATCCCGGGCGTTGCTCGCGAGGTTGAACAGTATCTGGTCGATCTGGGTCGTGTCCGCCATGACGACCAGGTCTTCGGCGCAGAGAAGGACCTTGAGCCCGATATCCT